>JABDIZ010000204.1 GCA_013003465.1 Rhodothermaceae bacterium | reverse complement strand
CCTCAAGCATCACATCAACGCTTGGCTCGGCCTCATCGAGCAATCTCGCTACGAGTGCCGTGGGTGCCTCGTCTGGCCCTTCTGCGAAGAACGAACCCGGACGGAGTGCTTCCTTCTGGTACACGGGCTGAAGCACCTGCCCAGCGGCAACCAGGAGTTCGCGACGAAAGTGTGGATCGTCTTCGCCGTGGTAGCTCGGCAACCGCGGACCGGTCCACGTACGGCGCCACCCTCGCCCCTCGCGAATCCATCCGTCGTGGGCCAGATTAGCGCCAGTGACGATGACAGTGTCGCCGGGATACGCAGCGTAGGTGATGCGCTGCTCCGGCCCGGTCCCGCCGATGCGCGGCGTGACCGTCTCGCGGTAGACGCCTGCCCGCACGAGCACGGCATCGCCAGGCTGCAACACGGTCGTGGCGCGGCTGATCGTGCGCCACGGTAACGCCTGCGTACCGGGGTTTGCATCGTCGGCCTGGGGATGGTCTTGATCGACCCAGTACGTGGTTGCGCCCGGCGCGGTAAAGGCCGCCTCGGCTCGAATGCAGGCACCGGCCACGTCCAGCCATTTTCCTGAAGGACAGCCTATGGAAACAATGTGCGACGCCCCGACCGCCGTCAGGCCGGGCTCGCATCCTAACAGGAGGAGCAACGCACCCACCAGAAGAAGCCGACGAGGCATCACCATATCTGCTTGCGGCAGACGAACGCCTCAGCCCAGGTGGAAGCCGCCTCGATCCCACGAATGCGCAGGAGGCCCCGGAACGTCTCGGCATCGTACCACGCCTTGCTGCGCTGACTCGGGAAATGCTGCATCAGCAGCTCCACTTTGCGGGCCGCTCCATCGTCATTGAGGCGGACATACGCATTGGGGTGGCCGAGGTCGCCGTCCCATTTGGGAATCTCGTACTCGGCGATGGGCACCGTGCCCCGGAACGTATTCCACGCCAGGTCCGAGATCACCCGGTGGTCCTGATGCCGGTCGTCGCGCGCGTGCGTCAAGACGAGATGCGGACCTACAGACTTCACGTAGTACTCGAAGTGGTCCTTGATTCGCGCTCCCTCGAAAGGAAAGTAGCCATCCCGGAATCCAGCAACATCAACGGCGGTCTGACGCGCGCGTTCCAGAAAGGAAGCGGCGGCCGCGTGCGCCTCGGCCTCGCGTGGCGTGTCGGCGCCCGAGAACACCACCCACGACACGTGGGTGTGCGGGCGCTCGGCGAGGAGCCGGAGCACCGTCCCCCCCGCCCCGATCTCGATGTCGTCGGCATGGGCGCCGAGAGCGAGGAGCCGAAGCGGCCGCGAGGCCGACATGCCGAGTGAGTCAGGCAGTCCGAGCATGGGCGTTCGTCAACGGGCCTGGGCGATTTGCGGCGTCGCGATGGCAAGGAGTCCATCCCCGCTGTACACGTCCTCACGCTCCCACACTGCCCACGGCGCTCCGCCCTGGTTGTGGATGTCTTCGAGCATCCGCTTCTCTTTGAACGTGTCCATGCACGCCCAGAAGCCCTCGTGCATGTAGGTGCCGAGTTCGTTCGCCTCGATCATGCGGCGAAAGGGTTCTCCGACGAGGTCCTCGCCGGGCTGCATGAAGTCGAACACGCGGCGGTGGAACGCAAAGAAGCCGCCGTTGATGCGGAGGCCCATCTCGGTGACGTGCGCAATTTCGCTCACTGAGCCATCGGGCGCGGCCTGGATGACGTGGCTGGTGTAGTTGGGACGGACGCCGAGGAAGACGGCCGCGCGGTCGGTCTGTTCGCGCAAGCGCATGACCTCATCGAGCGGCGCATCGGTGACGCCGTCGGCGTAGTTGGCGAGGAAGACCTCATCGTCGCCGAGGAAGGGGCGCACGGCCATGAGGCGCTCGCCCACGCTCGCGTTGAGGCCCGTGTCTACGAACGTGATACGCCAATCGTGGATATCGGAGGTGAGCAGGTTGACCTCCCCGTCACCCGTGAGCACGAAGTCGTTCGAGACGGTCTCGTCGTAGCGGACGAAGTAGTCCTTGATGTGGTCGGCGCCATGCCCGAGGCAGAGAATGAAGTCGCGATGCCCGTAGTGGGCGTAGTACTTCATCACGTGCCAGAGGATGGGCCGGTAGCCGATGCGGACCATCGGCTTGGGGACCGGACCGGAGTGGTCCTTGATCCGCATGCCTTCACCACCGCAGAAGAGAACGACCTTCATGAAACGTGTCGTTGAGATACAGATGGAGTCAGGGTATCGGCCACAGCCAGAGCCCGCTCAAATCCAACGCCATACACCTCCGTCTGGACTTCAGTCGCGGGCAGCGTCTACCGTGCATTTCAGCGAGAGCCTCCGTGATACAAAAGTGGGGACGGAGCAAACGCCCCGCCCCCGTGCCGACTCGCGTCGGCGACTGCTAAAGGAGTCCACCACGAGCTCCTCAGCAGTAGGTGTGACTCAGCAGTGTTTCCGAAAGACCGGCTTCACCGGTCGCCCGTGGAGGAAGCGCTCGATGCCACTCTCGAGGGCACGGCGGTACACCACCAGGGCTTTACCGACGGCCTCGACCGTCTGATCAATCGCCTCGTTGTCGTGTGCCGCCGAGACGACAAAGGAAGGCGCAAGGATGCCATGCAGGAGGAGCTCTTGGAGGAAGAGTGTGCGGAAGGCTTGCGAGGCTTGGCCTTCCGCATCGCGCGTGGCGAAGACGAGGTTGCAGTCGCGCCCGACCACGACGAACTGCTCATGGAGTCCGAGCGCATCGATCTGCTGCTCGACGCCTTCGCGCAGCCGTGCGCCCTGTCGGTGGAGCGTCTCCACCACGTCTTCTGTTTCGTAGATCCGCATCGTCTCAACAGCAGCGGCGAGCGCATGCGTCTCGGCGCCATGCGTGGCCGACAGCAGGAAGACACGTTCTTGTTCGGTGCGAAGTCCGCCCCGCTCCATCAGGTCGCGCCGCCCGGCGAGGGCCGAGACAGAGAAGCCGTTGGCGAGCGCCTTACCGAAGGTCGAGAGGTCGGGCGTGACGCCATAGAGATGCTGCGCGCCACGCAGGTCCCAGCGGAAGCCAGTGATCATCTCATCAAAGACGAGGACGGCACCGTGCTCGCGGCAGCGCCGCTGCACGTCGCGGAGATACGGCCCGGCGTCTTCGGCGCCGCGGACGGGCTCCAGCACGACGGCGGCGATTTCGCCGGGATGCAGTGCGAAGAGCACCTCCAGTGCCACCGCGTCGCCGTAGGGAAAGCGCACGGTGAGATCCTTGATCGCGTCGGGGATGCCCGCATCCGTCGGCGTGGTGCCGATGAACCAGTCGTCCTGCGAGAGGAATGGGTGGTGCGCGCAGACGGCGACCTTGGCGCGGCCCGTCGCGGCACGCGCGAGCTTAACAGCCGCGGTGGTCGCGTTTGAGCCGTCCTTGCAGAACTTGACCATGTCGGCCCCTTCGATCAGGCCAAGGAAGCGTTCGGCCGCTTCGAGTTCGATGGCAGCCGGGCGCGTAAAATTGGTCCCGCCCTGCATGGCCTGCACTGCGACGGCGGTCACGCGCGGTTCGGCATGACCGAGCGTCACGGCGCGCAGCCCCATCCCGTACTCGATGTACGCGTGGCCGTCGAGATCCCACACGCGGCAGCCCTGGCCTCGCGCGATGACGAGCGGCGCGGCCTCGGGCATCTGATCGTCACCCTTGGCGTAGGTGTGCGCCCCGCCGGGAATGACGCGATGCGCCCGCTGCTGATGCGCAAAGGACCGCGCGTAGCGGGCGGTCTTCGTGGCAGACGGCGCGACGGAACGCGCAGGTGCAGCGAGGGTGGTCATCCGAACGAAGGGGAAGTGAGGAGGTCCGCGTCGAGCAACCGGTCAGCAGCCGCGCGAACAGTAGCAAAGGGAAGGGCAGCCTGCTCGGCGATGTCGAGGAGGCTGTGGGCGCCATCGGAGAGGTTGAGCACCCAGAGCAGGGCTCGCTGGGCGGCGGGCGTATCGGCGGGGCCACCCGTGGGCCGGTAGAGACCGCGCCGTCCGAGTTGCGGCTCGCCGTAAGGCTGGGTATTGCGGTAGACGGCGTCGCCTTCGAGCACGTCCACGATCCGAATGAGCGCGTCGAAGGAGGCTTCGAGCGCCTCGGGCGTGAGGAGGGCCGGGGTGTCGCCAGAGGTGTGGTACTCTGGGTACTCACCGTGCGGCGTGCGTGTCAGCCGCCCAACGGGCAGGTCGAAGCCGGGGCTGCCGAACTGCCGCTCGTCGTAGCCGGTCGGCTCGAACGGCCGAATGACCACGCCCGATTCGCGGAGCGCATACGCCACGGCCCGGTCGATGGGCAACGGCGCGCCGAGCGTGCCGCGCCGCGTCTGCTTGTAGGTGAGGCCCCCGGCATCGCCGAGATTGGCCAGCACGAGACCGTGCCGAATGCGATGCAGGCGGTCCTGATTCTGCGCCAACCATGTCAGCGCCCCGATGGTACCAGGGGCGAAGAGAAAACGGTAGGTATAGCGGCGGCGCGGACGATCCAAGAGGTCGCGGGCGAGGGCCGTCGCCACGGCGAGCGCACTGGCGTTGTCGTTGGCGAGGGCTGGATGGCATGCGTGCGCCGAGAACAGGATTTCCTCTTCGGACTCGCCCGGGATCACGCACTCGCCGTAACTCAAGGCCCCCTCGAATAGGCGGCTGTCGATGCAGATCTGTAGTTCTTGATCCTCACCGCCTTCTGCTACGTCATCCAGGACGTGCTGTGCGAGGCAGAAACCCCACGTCTCGTGGTAGTAGCTCGTGCGGTACGGGACCAGGTCGGGTTGATCCGGTAGCGTGTGGAGGTACGGCCGGAGGTCGCGCAGCGTCATCCGCGCACGGACGGGTGTACTGTACTGAATGACATGCAGCGGCGAGGCGGCCAGGTCCACGATTCGCCTTCCGTCAGCGGTAGCAATCCAGGCCTCGCGGATTTCCCACTCCTTCGGTACCGCCCAGTCGAGCACGGGCGTACCGGTGGGCACCTCACGAATGGCTAGCGGAATTTTCTGGCCGATGACCTGGAGCGTCGCACGGAGCCCTTCGCCGGTGATGCACCGGTGCAGCGGGTAGAGCGCGCTCACACACCGGTGCAACCGCTCGCCCCGTGTGCACACGGAGGGCCGAGCAAAGCGTGGGGGGACGACGGTCGGGGCCATACAGGGTGATGCTGTTCGGCTCTGGTTTGGCAAAGCCTGCGCCCCCATCTACCCTGGGTCCGTTCTGGTCCGGCTGCCGTCGCACTGCCGTTGCAGGGACGCCGGGCATAGGCCGGATGAGCGCCCGGTGGCGTGCCTCATGAAGGGCCTGAAACTCGCTTCTCCTGCGCCGTATACTGCCCGACCCACGAGCCCATGCGTGCCCACGACGTGCACCCTACCTCCTTCCCGCTACCGACGCTCCGCGAGGAAGTCGCCAATGCGATCACGCATGGCGTCGGGGTGCTGGCGAGCGCTGTGGGCGGCACGGTGCTCATCACCCTCGCGGTGCTCTCCGGGGACGCGTGGCTGATCGTAGGCGCCTCTGTGTATGTCGGCTCGCTCGTGCTGCTTTACACTGCCTCGACGCTCTACCACGCCATCCCCTACCAGGGTGCGAAGGCGCGGCTTCAGATCTTCGACCACTGCGCCATTTATGTACTGATTGCGGGCACCTATACGCCGTTTCTGCTCATGAACCTGCGGGGCGGCTGGGGCTGGTCTCTGTTCGGCGTGGTCTGGGGCCTGGCGGCGATCGGTGTGGTGTTCAAGCTGTTCTTCACCGGCCGGTTCGTGCTCGCCTCTACGCTCGTGTACCTGGGGATGGGTTGGCTGGCGCTCGTGGCCATCGGACCGATGCGGCAGGTCCTGCCGCTGGACACGCTGCTGTGGCTGTTGGGCGGGGGGCTGCTCTACACCGTAGGGACCGTCTTCTACCTCAACCGACGGATGCCATACGGCCACGCGGTCTGGCACTTGTTCGTGCTGGGGGGCAGTGGGTGCCACTTCGCGGCCGTGCTGCTGGAAGTCTTGCGGGCCACCTGAGCGTCTCAGTCTGAGACCGGACCCCGGAAACTATACCGACGCAGCCACCTCGGACAAGGGGGTCTCGTCGCTGAGCGCGTTCAAAGTGTTGGCCATGAAGACACCCGCGGCCTCCTCCGAACACTTCTCGTGCCACCATGCGAGGCTCGCCTGATGCATCTTCTCCATCAGCGCCTCATCGCTCATCAGTTGCCCTACGAGCGACGGCAACTCACTCCAGTCGCCGACTTGAATTACCGGCGCCCCGTCGTAGAACCAGCGGGAGGGCAAAGCCTCGGTAATCATCACGCAGCCGTAGCGTAGCCCCTCGTAGAATCGGCAGGTTTCGGCAGTCGTCCCGCGCGGCACCACACAGATCTTAGTGTCCATCAACTCCTCTGAATAGCTCCGCCGCGCCGCACGCTCCGGCGACCCATCGAGGCGCAAGGAGAACCGCGAGGTGATGTCCAATTCGACGACGAGATCCGGCTGATCCTGCTGGAGTTGCTCCATGTGCGCCACCAATTGACGCCGCGAGACGCTCTTGGGCGTCAGCAACCAGCGCTGCGGCGACCAGACCGGATAGTGCTTGTTGTCGATGCTCCCAGAGAAGTAGAGGTCGTAGGCCCGCTCGTTCAGCGGCTTGATCGGCAAGTCCCGCTGATTGGCGTACCCGAGCGGAATGGCGTGAATACGGCAGGGTGCCGCACCGCGCGAACGGACTTGCTGCATGGTCTCTCTCGCGCCATAGCGCACCAGGCTGGGCGTGCGGTACACCTGCGTGCGGAGGTAGCGGACCAGCGAGACCGTGTTGAGATACGACGGCTTGCGCAACGGATTACCCGACAGAGAGAACTGCACGCCAAACGTCTTGAAGACTGCGAGGACATCGTGGCAGTACGCTGGAATGCGCCCCCATTCATCGCCTAGCAACACGACCACGACATCGAAGCCGGTGGAAGGCACCTCGTGCAGATCCCACGTCATATAAACAGTGCGCCCTCCCTGCTCCAGGTGCTGATCCATCGCCTGGAGCA
>JABDIZ010000196.1 GCA_013003465.1 Rhodothermaceae bacterium | reverse complement strand
ACTCAGACGGGAGCAGGGACTATGTCTCGTTCGACAGCATTATGCTTGAGAACGGCGCGTATCGGGTCGTCACTGACTTCGCGGACATCGCGCTCACGTGCGATGGCATCTCGTTCCGAGTGTTGGCGTGAGCGTCGACGTATGGGCGGCCGTCTGTTCGTCACGCCGTTTCTCCAGCACTCCGATCACCTCGCTCAACACGTGCCCCTGCTGGTGCAGCAAGACGAGCAGGTGGAAGAGCAGATCGGCCGACTCGTTCAGGAGCGCGTCCGCGTCGTCGTTCTTCGCGGCGATGACGACCTCAACGGCCTCCTCCCCCACCTTCTGCGCGCAGCGGTCGAGCCCGGCCTCGGCCAGCGAGCGCACGTAGGAGCCTTCGCCGCCGGATTCGAGGCGCTGTTGAATCGTCTGCTCCAACTCGGCCAGCGCGCCGAGCCCGGCGTCGGCGTTGAAGCAGGAGACGGCGCCGGTGTGGCACGTCGGCCCCGTCGGCTCGGCGAGAACGAGGAGCGCGTCCGCGTCGCAGTCGGCGTGCATCGCCACGAGGCGGAGTGTGTTGCCCGAGGTTTCGCCCTTCGTCCAGAGCGCGTCGCGGCTCCGGCTCCAGAACGTGACCAGACCCGTCGCCTGCGTCTGCTCGGCGGCTTCGCGGTTCATGTAGCCGAGCATGAGGACACGGCGCGTGGCGGCGTCCTGCACGATGGCGGGCACGAGGCCATCCCCTTTGGCGAAATCAATCTGGTCTAGCATGGACGGATCGGGATGGCCTGTGCGGCGAGCGCCGCTTTGAGGTCGGGGATGCAGAGCGTGCCGTAGTGAAAGAGCGAGGCCGCGAGCGCAGCATCGGCCAGATCGGCAGCGAGCACCTCGGCAAAGTGGGCAATGGTCCCAGCCCCACCCGAAGCAATGAGGGGGACGCAGCAGAGCGGACGGACGGCTTCGAGCAGCGGCCGGTCGAAGCCCGCCTGCGTGCCATCGGCGTCCATCGAGGTGAGGAGAATCTCGCCCGCGCCGCGGTCCTGCACCTCGGCGATCCACGCGAGCGCGTCGAAGCCCGTGTCGGTGCGCCCGCCGTGCGTGGCGACGGTCCAGCCGTCGGCGTGCCCCTTGGCATCCACCGAAACGACGATGGCCTGGCTGCCGAACGCCTCGGCTAACTCGCTCACGAGTTCGGGCCGCGCAACGGCGGCCGAGTTGACGGCCACCTTGTCGGCCCCGGCCTGGAGCACGGACGCGGCATCCCCGACGCTCCCGATCCCGCCGCCGATCGTGAACGGAATGTCCAGCACGCGCCCGACACGCAGCGCCAACGCAGTCACGGTCTGCCGCTTCTCGACCGTCGCCGTGATGTCGAGGAAGACGAGTTCGTCGGCGCCCTCGGCGGCGTACTGCGCGGCCAGTTCAACCGGGTCACCCGCATCGCGGAGGCCGACGAAGTTGACGCCTTTGACGGTGCGCCCGTCGGACACGTCGAGGCAGGGAATGATGCGTTTGGCGAGCATCAAGCGACCTCGCGGAAGGCGCGGAGCGCGTCGGGCGTGAGTACGCCATCGAGCCAGGCACGTCCGAAGACGGCCCCGGCCGCTCCGGTATCGCGTAGCGCGGCGAGGTCATCCACCGCTGCTACGCCGCCCGAGGCGATGATCTCCAGTTCAGGAAACGACTCGACGAGGC
Organism: Rhodothermaceae bacterium; assembly: GCA_013003465.1. Lineage (GTDB taxonomy): Bacteria > Bacteroidota > Rhodothermia > Rhodothermales > Rubricoccaceae > JABDIZ01. The sequence continues at coordinate 19,077 of JABDIZ010000196.1, read as the reverse complement.
GCCGGATGAGTGCGTGGTTCGGCCCCTGCATCATGCCATCGGTCTGCACGTCCGTGACAATCACGGTCTCCACATCGTCGTCCGACAGGCTCTCCAGCAGTTGGTCGGCAGAGAGGTCGGCCGTCTCGGTCCAGCCGCGCGTCGCCGGGCGTCCGTCCTTCAGATCCACGCCGACGACCACCCGGTCCGCCCCGAAATGTCCGACGGCCTCGCGCACGAACGCTGCGTCCTCCACGGCCCGCGAACCGATGATGACCCGTGCGGCTCCCTGTTCAAAGGCCTCAGCGAGGGCGCCCATCGTCCGGAGCCCGCCGCCGATCTCGACCGGCACGGGGCTCTCGGCCAGCAGCCGCTTGAGCAACGATCCCGGCTCAGCGTCGCCATCCCGCGCGCCGTCCAGGTTGACGACATGCAACCCGTCGGCGAAGGAAGCGACGGTGTCCAGAAGCGTTTCGACCGGCGTGTCGTAGGTCGTGATGGCATCGTAATCGCCTTGACGGAGGCGGACGACGCGCCCGCCGAGCACGTCGATGGCGGGCCAGAGTTGGAAGCTCATGCGGTAACAAAGTTGCGGAGGACCGCGGCGCCGAGGGCGGCGGATTTCTCCGGGTGAAACTGCGTGGCGACGACGCGGCCGTGCTGGACGACCGCGCTGAAGGTTACGCCCGCGTACGTACAGGTCGCCCGCGTTTCCGGCCCCATGGGCGCGGCGTAGCTATGGACGAAGTAGGCATGCGCGTCGTCCATGCCTGCGTCGAGGAGGGAGGTCTCCCCTATGAGGCGGAGCGTGTTCCAGCCCATGTGCGGGATCGGCACGCCCCCGTCGGGAAAGCGTCGGACGACGCCGGGCAGCAGCCCGAGGCATTCGGTGTCATCTTCCTCGGAGCGCTCATAGAGCAGTTGGAGCCCGAGGCATACGCCGAGGAGCGGCTGTTCGGTGGCGCGCAGAACGTCTACGAGCCCGGCCTCGCGGAGCGCGTGCATCGCCGAGCCTGCTGCACCGACGCCTGGTAGGATCAGCTTGTCAGCGCTATTCAGCACGGCCGGATCGGCCGAGAGCGTCCAGTCGACGCTGAGGCGGTCGAGTGCGTTCACCACCGACCGCGTGTTGCCCGCGCCGTAGTCGATGAGGGCGATCATAGCGAGCCTTTGGTCGAAGGCACGGTACCCGCCGCGCGCGGATCGGCTTCGACGGCCACGCGAAGCGCGCGGGCGAAGGCCTTGGTCATCGCCTCGATGCGGTGGTGCTCGTTGCGGCCCGGGTTGAGGAGCCGCAGGTGCAGCGCCATCTTCGCCTCGACGGCGAGGCTATGAAAGAGGTGGGGCACCATCTCCGTGCTAAGTTCTCCCACCATGTCCCGTACGGGCGCATAGTCCGTTTCAAACGCGAAGCGTCCGCTCAGATCTACCGCCGCCGCGCAGAGCACTTCGTCCATGGGTACGAGCGCGTCGCCGTAGCGGCGGAGGCCGCGCTTGTCGCCGAGCGCCTCGCGGAGCGCCTGCCCCAGCACGAGCCCCACGTCCTCGATGAGGTGGTGGTCGTCCACGCCATCGCCCGTCGCCTCGATGGTCAGGTCCATGCGGCTGTGAGCGGCGAAGAGATGGAGCAGATGGCTCAGAAAGCCATGCTCAACGGAGCCCTCGTATCGCCCCTCGCCGTCGAGGGCGAGCGTGAGCGTGATCTGCGTCTCGGCCGTCCTTCGCGTGACCGTGGCCGTCCGGCCCAGGGTGTCGGCGACAATGGCCGCGGCGAGCGCAGCCCAATCGGGGTAGTCGGTGACGCGGTAGCCGGCTACGCCCAGGTTTTCGGCGAAGGCGAGGTCACTGTCGCGGTCACCCACCATGACCGAGGCGGCCGGATTATAGGCGAGGCCGTCGATCATGCCCGTGCGCGGCTTGCGGCAAGCACAGTCGTCCTCCGGGAGATGCGGACACACGCGCACGTCGGCAAACGCGAGGCCCTCGCTCGCCAGGGTCTCGAACAGCTTGGCGTTGACGGCCTCGAAGGTTTCCGTCGGGTTCGCCTCGGTGCCCAGCCCGTCCTGGTTGGTGACCATGACCAGGCCGAACCCGGCGTCCGCGAGGGTACGGAGGCCGGAGAGGACGCGCGGCAACAAGCGCAGGTCATCCAGGCTCGACACCTGATACGGCGTCGCATGGTCCGGGCCGGGCTCCCAGATGAGCGTCCCGTCGCGGTCGAGAAAGGCGGTGCGGTTCATGACGAGGCCTCGGTGCGGATGGTGACGGCGCGGGCGTGCGCCCGGAGCTGTTCGGTCTCGGCCAGCGTGGTGACGGAGGGCGCGAGCGCCGCCAGCCCGCCGGCGTCGAGCGACTGAAACGTAACGGTGCGCGAGAAGGCCTCGACGCTGAGCCCGCTCATGCTGCGCGCGAGCCCGGCCGTCGGCAGCGTGTGGTTCGTCCCCGAGGCGTAGTCGCCGATGCTCTCGGGCGTGAGTGGCCCGCAGAACACGGAGCCTGCGTTCGTAATGCGCGCGGCGACGGGCTGCCAGTCGGCGAGGTGCAGAATCAGGTGCTCCGGCGCATAGCGGTTGCTGAACGCGATGGCCTCGTCCAGCGCACTCGCCACGACGACGAAGCTGTGGGCGAGGGCGGCCTCGGCCGTCGCGCGGCGTGGGAGGGTGGCGAGTTGCCCATCGAGTTCGGCCTGCACAGCCTGCACGAAGTCCGCATCGGTCGCGACGAGGACGACCTGACTGTCCGTGCCGTGCTCGGCCTGGCTCAGGAGATCGGCTGCGACCCACGCCGGGTTGGAAGTGCCCTCGGCCATCACCAGCACCTCGCTCGGCCCGGCGATCATGTCGATGGCGCAGAAGCGGCTTGCGCGCCACTTGGCCGCCGTCACGTACGCATTGCCCGGCCCGACAATCTTGTCCACACGCGGGACACTTTCGGTTCCGTACGCGAGGGCAAAGACGGCCTGTGCACCGCCCACTTGCACGACCTCCTCCAGCCCGAGGAAGCCCGCGACGGCCAGAATCGGTTCGGCTGCCGGTGGTGGCGTAGCCACGACGATCCGAGTGCACCCGGCGAGTTGCGCCGGGATCGCTGTCATCAGGAGCGTGCTGACGAGCGGGGCCGTTCCGCCTGGCACGTAGAGCCCGACGCGCTCGATGGGCCGCGTCTCCCGCCAGCACCGCACACCGGGCATCGGCTCGGTTTCGTATGCCGTGGCGCCCTGTGGGGCGTGGAACGTGCGGATGTTCGTGGCAGCGGTTTCGACGGCGTGCTGAAATGCCAGGTCGGACGCGGCCCACGCTTCAGCCAGGCGTCCGACGGGCACCCGCAGCGTATCCACGGCTGTATCGAAGCGCGCGTTGAACGCGTGGAGCGCTTCGTCGCCGCGCTCGCGCACAACGGCTTCGATCTCCGCCACCGCGTCGAGCACCGCGCCATCGAGGTCGGCCGGGCGCGTGCAGAGGCGAGCACGGTCGGCTTCGCTCAAATCGGCCAGCCGGTAGGTGGTCAGCGCGGTCATTGGATCAGTTGCTCGATGGGCATGACGAGGATGCCCGTTGCCCCGGCCTCGCGGAGCGCGTGCATGGTTTCCCAGAACACGTCCACGCCCACGACCGTGGCGATGCTCACCCAACCGGGATCGGCCAGTTCAGACACGGTAGGCGTTTTCAGGCCCGGCAGCAGTTCGCGGATGCGCGCGACCGACGCCCTGGGGGCGTTCATAACGATGTAACGCGTCCGCTGCGCGGCCAGGCGCGAGCGCACACGCAGCACGAGGCGGTCGGCGAGGTCCTGCTTCTCCGGCGAAAGGGAGCCCGAACCGAAGAGTACGGTCTCGGAGCGCAGCACTTCGTGCAGTTCGACCAGCCCGTTCTCGGTCAGCGTCGAGCCCGTCGAGACGAGGTCGCAGATGGCATCGGCGATACCCAGGCCCGGCGCGATCTCGACCGAGCCGCTGAGCATTATGATGTCTGCCGAGACGCCCTGGCCGTCCAGGTACTGCCGCAGCGCGTTGGGAAACGAGGTCGCGATGCGCGCGCCGTTTAGCTCCAGCGGGCCGGGCGCGGCGATGCTGAGGCGGCACTGCCCGAAACCCAGCGACTCGATCACCCGGAGATGGTTGCCGCCGCGCTCGGCGAGCACGTCCTCCCCGCAGATGCCGAGGTCGGCGCCCCCGTCGGCGACGATCTCGGGGATGTCTTTGCTGCGGAGGAAGAGCAGTTCGAGCGGGAAGGTGTTGCAGACGGCCCGGAGGCCGCGCGGGCTCGTCTTGAAGGCGAGGCCGCAGGCGCGCAGGAAATCGAGCGACTCGTCGCCGATGCGGCCGGACTTCTGGACGGCGAGTTGGAGAGGAAGGGACACAGGATGTGTTCTTATGTTTTAGCGCACTAAAACATACCAATCGGATTGGTTCCCCACTCCGGCCCACTTCACCAAGAGCGCGCCAAGACGCTCAACCGTCCTGGTCCAGTCGGTTGAGGGCCAACTGATAGCCGCCCTCACCGTGCTGGAGCCAGTGTGACACCCGCGTGATCGTGGCCGTGCTCACGCCCGTCTGCTCGGCAATGGTGCGGTACGGCAATCCTTCTTGCAGCTTGAGTACCACCTGCCAGCGTTCGGTCAGTGCGTGCAACTCGCTCAGCGTGCAGAGGTCTCGGAAGAAGCGCTCACAGTCCTCTACCGTCTCCAGGGTCAGCATCGCCCGGAAGAGCGCATCGCTCGCGGGGCCAAACTCGAAGTCGATCATCGTTCCAGCGTGGTAGCACGGAACGACAGTATACACTCGCTCTCTACTGCGCCGTCTCTCGCCGCCGGATGTCAATGGTCCAGGTCTCGTTGAAGGTCTGCCCCCGATCCGTGCTGTTCTCGGCGTACCACTGGTAGCGATCGGGCTCGATGGAGTGGAAGACGAAGCGCGAGATTGTATCGGTGAGGCGCGTGTCGAAGCTGTGGAGCACCATCTGATCGCCCTCCCACTGCCCGCCGAAGTCGAGCAGACTGTTGCCACGGTTGGCCAGGTACAGTGATTCCCACCGCCGTTCCGCGCGGTTGTAGAGGCGCAGAATCGTCGTAGCTGCATCGGGTAGATTGGGGTCGAGGTCGAACCAGGAGTGCTCCAGGATGCCGTGCCCGCCGAGGGCGTGGACGGCTGTCGTGGTTGTGGGGAACTGTACCCACTGACCGCCGAGGTTGATGCGGTGCGCAGCATCCCAGGTCCCTAGCAGGAAATCGAACTGGCGCGCCTCTTCGGGCAGGCCGGGGGCTGCTGCACCCGCGTCCTCGCGGACCACCAGGAAGTCCGGTGCGGACGCCCGGCGGGTGTACTGCCGCCGCTCCTCAGGCATCCACGTCGTGCCGCCGTCGGTCGAGGCCTCCAGCGTGCGTGTGAACGCCTCGTCCCCGTTGAAGGCGTACGTGACGCGGTAGTGCGTGAGCAGCATACCGCCGAGCCGCCGGACGGCCGTCGTCAGCACGAGGTCATCGCCCTGAAAGCTGCCGTTGTAGAGTTCGATGTGCTCGGTGTAGCTACTCGCCTCACCAAGCCCCCACTGCTGCTGTGCGGGCGTGTAAACGAGAAAGGCCATGACATCGGCGCTGTGCCCGGCTTCATCGTAGCCCGGGACGTGCAGCCGCTCTTGGTAGGCATAGCCCCGGTTCATGTAGGTCACCTCGGCCTGGCCCTGCGCCTCGAAGGTCGTCGTGTCCGTCGGATGGGTCGTGAGGGTCACGTCCCACTGGCCGAGGAGCGGCTTCATGCGGTCGAGCGCGGCATTGGCACGGGGGCTACGCTCCGTCATCGCGCGGCCCTGATCGAAGAGTTGCCCATCGCGGGGCTGGGCGTGCAACGCCGGAACGAGGGCTAGACACAGGAGAAGAAAGACGCAACGGAGCATAACGAACCAAGAGAAAACGGGTATGCTAAAAGAATAGCATATCGGGTCTAGATGCACAAGGGAAAGACGGAGTGCGCCCTGTCGACTGACCCCTTTTTCCTTCCTCTGTCGCATAGAACCCTACACTCCCTCCCTCTTTCCGACTGGACCCATGGGCTTCCTTTCCAACCTCAAGAATAACCTGACGGGCAGCTGGGCTGACGTCTCCCTCACCGCTGCTCCAGCCACGCGCGGCGACGCCATCTTGTTCAATGTGCATGTCAGCGTGAAGGACGAGGCCATCGACATCGACAAGGTGGTGGTGCAGGTGCGCTGCACCGAGATGGTCGAAGTGAAAGCCCGACAAACGACGAACCGCCCGTCGGAGGTCAATGGCAAGACGGCCACGCGCACCTCGCCGACGACCGTTCGCGAGACCGAGACGCTGTTCACGCAGGACATCACGGTCGCCCATGCGCAGCAACTCGCCGCGAACGCACAGCAGCACTTCGAGGCCACCGTGCAGCTTCCGGCGCACCTGCCGCCTACATTCACCGGCCGCAACGCGCGCATCGAGTGGAAGGCCATGGCCTCCGTCGACATGAAGGGCAACGACCCAGACAGCGGCTGGCAAACGTTCGAGGTCCGGTAAAGCCGTCGCTTACGCTAAGCAGTAGAGCACCAGTGGCTCGGCGCGGCCCCGCACCGGCACGGCGCCGAGCGAATCGGCCCGGTGCTGCTTGGCCTTGACCTGCTGCCACACCGTCTCGGAGACGAGGAGCTGCGAATCGAAGTCTTTGTTGAACTGCTCGATGCGCGCGGCCACGTTGACCACATCGCCGGTGATCTTGTACTCCTTGTGCTGACTGGAGCCGACGGTGCCCGCTACCACCTCGCCCGCGTGCAGGCCGATGCCTACCTTCGTTGGGCGCAGCCGCCCGCTGGTGCACTCGCGCTCAATCCGCGCAACAATGTCGAGGGCTGCCTCGACGGCGCGGTCTGCGTAGTCGGGGTAGGCGATAGGGACGCCAAAGACGGCCATGAAGCCATCGCCGAGAAGTTGGTGGATGATGCCGCCGCGCTCGGTCACGGCCTCGGTGGTCAGGCCAAAAACGGTGTTGAGGTAGTCCACGACCGCCTCGGGCTCGGCTTGCTCAGCGAAAGCGGAGAAGTCGCGCAGGTCGAAAAACATCACGCAGACGTGCGCGCGGCGGCTCGGCGGCTCGGCCTCGTGGCGCAGCAACTCCTCGACTACCGACGGTGCCGTATGCCGCCCGAAGAGGTTGAGGATCCGGTCGCGCTCCTCCTCCACCTGCGCTGCATCGATGACCTGTGCCGACTGCATGCCAAGGATGGTCAGCAGCCGGACATCGTCGTCGGTAAAACCGTCCTCATCGTGTTTGTTGAAGAGCGAGAGCACACCCAAAAACCGCGCGTGCGACACCAGCGGCACACACAGCACAGAGCGCACCGACGGGTCCCAATCGAATTGGCCAAAGGTCGGATCGGTCTGTGCGTTGGTGAGGCGCAATGGCTGCCGGTGGCCATCCATCCACGCGAGCAGCGCCTCGTCGGGGCGCAGGGCCGTGCCTTCGCCGGTTTCCATCACCGTGCGCACGAGCGTGGAGGCCGAGGCCGACTCGGTCCGCGGGAGGAGCGTCACGACGCCCTGGGCGGCCCCGACCGCTTCGAGGGAGCGGCGCACGAGCGTGCGGATGATGGTGTCCACGTCGCGCGCGCGCGATGGCCATGGCGAGATCGTTGAGCAGCGCCAGTTCGTCCACCACGCGGTGGAGCTTCTCGTTCTCTCGAACAACCTTCCTGATCTCGGGGGTGGGCATGGCGCGGAGTGAAGCGAGCAGCGGACGCCCCGAAGGTAGATGGCCACATGGGTGCGCCGCAATGCCTGGGCCGTTTGTTTGTTTGACCGAAAACCCGTAAATCAGAGCGTTACTCGCGAGACCACCCGCCTACTCTTCGCTCCGTTATGACCTCGTCCTCCGGTCGCAAGTGGGCCCTGCTCATCGGCATCAACGAATACCCGCACTTCACAACATTCGAGCAACTCGCCGGGTGCGTCAACGACATGACGCTCCTGGCGGGGCTCCTGCGCGACCGCTTCGGTTTTCCAGACGAGCAGGTCAAGCTCTTGACCAACAGCGAGGCTACCCACGACGGCATCCTGGGCGCAATGGAGGCGCTCGCTGAGCAGGTGGGCGAGAGCGACATCGTCGTCTTCGGGTTTGCCGGCCACGGCTCCCAGATGACCGATCGCGAGGGCGACGAACCCGACGGCCTCGATGAAACGCTTGTCCCCTACGACTCGGGCCGCGACCCCGACCCGAACCGGGAGATCACCGACGACCAGATCCACGCCTGGCTCCAGCGCGTGACGGCCAAGACGCCCTTCGTCACACTCATCTTCGACTGCTGCCACTCCGGCACCATCTCCCGCGATGCCTTCGGCGCTAAAGCGCGCTCGGTCCGCCCCGACCTACGCCCCATTGACCAGCTCCCGCCCTCGCCCGGCGCCGGGGCGACCACGCGCTCGGCGGGCACGCCCGAAGGCCCGAGCGGCTGGCTCCCCCAGAATCAGCGCTACGTGCTCCTGGCCGGCTGCCGCGACGATGAAGAGTCCAAAGAGCTCAAGCCCCCGCCCGCCGGGACGCCGCACGGCGCGCTCTCATTCCACCTCGGCCAGGCTCTCGCGCACGCTACACCGGGCACGACCTACCGCGACGTGCTCGAACAGGTGCGGGGACCGGTGCGCGCCAACGACCCGAGCCAGAACCCCCAGATGGAGGGCGCGCTCGACCGCGCGGTGTTCGGCGTGGAGAACATCGAGCCGATGCGGTACGTCGCCGTCGAGAAGCGCGAGGGGGCAACGGTGACGCTGGCCGCGGGTGCAGCCCACGGGCTCTCCGTCGGCGCCGAGTGGGCGCTCTATCCGCCTGGGGCCAGGATCGAGCAGGAGGAGGATCGCATCGGCCGGGTCGCCGTCACGCAGGTCGGGGCTGTGGCGTCGCAGGCGGAGGTGGTCGAGGAACGCGAGGAGGGCGCGATTGGGCCAGGCGCGCGGGCCGTAGAGCACGCCCCTGCCACACCGGACCTCCGGCTGCGCGTCGTCCTCGACGAGGACGAGGAAACGACCGTGCTGCGCGAGCGCCTCGCCGCGTCGCCCCTGCTCCACCTCGTTTCCCCCGGCGAGGATGCCGAAGTGCGCATCTACCGGCTGGCCCCGCGCGAGGCGGTGGACGACGATACGCCGGTCCCCCAGCTCGGTCCGCTCGATACTGCGACGTGGGCAGCCGTTGGAAACGGGCAACTCCTGATGCGGCCTCGTGTCGTCGAGGATCCCGAGGCGGTGAGCGTCTTCTACGACAACCTGGAGTTGATCACACGCTACCGCCGCACGCTCGCCATCCACAACCCCAATCCGGCCAGCGTGCTCGCGCGCGCCGTCGACGTGGAGCTGTGGCGCGGCACGCCCGGCAGCCCGTTGGCGTCGGCCCAGCCCGAGGAGGCCAGCGGCGAGATCGTGTTCATGGAGGGCGACCTGCTCGGCATCGCCATTACGAACCGCCACACCGAGCCCGTTTACGTCAACGTGTTCGACCTCGGATTGACGCACAGCGTCAACCCGCTCTGGCCCTTCGGGGGCGCGAACGAGGCACTCGCACCGGGTAAAACGCTCAAGGTGGGCATCCCGCCAGAAGACACCGAGATCCCGCTGTCCTGGCCCGAGCACTTCCCGTTCGCGCCGCAACCAGGCGCCGCACAGCCTGAGGAGGGCATCGAGACCATCAAGGTGTTCGTGACCACCCAGCCGGCCGACTTCTCGGCGCTCGCGCAGCCACCCACTCGCGCCACCGCCCCACCCAACGACTCGCCGCTCGGCAACCTCCTGACCCTCGCCCTCGCCGGGCGCAGCACACGCGATGCGGCCCGCCGTCGGCCCACGCCCGAAGAAGACTGGGCCGCCATCAACCGCTCGTTCATCCTCCGGCGGGCGCCCGCCGGGGCCGCACTCGATGCGGATGGGACGGCGCTCACCGTCGGCGACGTGACGCTGCGCACGCCCGGCGTCGAAGGGCAGGTGCGCGTCCTCCCCGCCGCTCCGCCGACGCGGAGCCTGGGCGCGGACGGGCGCCCCGGGCACCCGGCCTTCGGGCGGTCGCACCTCCAGCCGCAGCAAACCATCGAGATCGAAGCGGCGCGGACGCGGAGTCTGGCCGGGACTGAGCCCACCATCGAAGTCGAGGTACCCGACCCCGGTCCGGGGGGCGGCCAGTGCCTCCTCTACACCGACGAGAGCGGCGTCGCCACGTGGCAGTTCGCCGTCGACCAAGAGGAGTTGGCCGCTGAGAGGCCCGCGACGCGTAGCACGGCGGCGCCCACGACAGGGACGCGAACGTACCGCATCGACCGCGCCGAGCCCGCGCCGACGGGACAGCCGGGCACACGGGGCCTCCCCGGGACCATCGGAAAGAAGATCCTCCAGGTCCTCGCCTTTCCCCTCATGGACCCCGTGATCGGACTCATCAGCGAAACACTCGCCGCGCGCTGGGAGGCGAAATACCGCCCGTACCAACTGCGCGCCTTCACGCCCGAAACCTACCAGCACCCGGGGGCCGTCCTGGATGCCCGTGGCTGGGAGCAGATGGCGAGCGGCCGTGCACTCCTGTTCCTCCACGGCCCGTTCTTCCGGTCGCACGCCACGTTCGGTGGGCTGTCCACCGACACGCTCGCCGCCCTCCACCGGCAGTATGAGGGGCGCGTGTTCGCGTTCGATCATCCCACCCTCGCGCACGACCCGAAGCGGAACGCGAAGGCGTTCCTGGAGCAGCTTCCCGATGGTGCGGCACTCGATCTCGATCTGGTATGCCACTCGCGCGGCGGCCTCGTGGGCCGCGTGCTCGCCGAGCAGCAGTCTGAATTTTCACTCGGTTCGCGGGCGCTCCAGATCGGCACGGCGGCCTTCGTCGCGACGCCCAACAGCGGCACGGCCCTCGCCGACGCGAAACACCTCGGCAAGCTCGTCGACACGTACACCAACCTGCTCGCCTTCATCCCCGAACCCGTGGTGACGGACGTGCTCGATACGATCATCGCCGTCGTCAAGCAACTGGCCGTGGGCGCAATCAAGGGGCTCGACGGCCTCCAGGCGATGGCACCCGGCAGCACGTTCCAGAAAGCGCTCAACCAGGGGGATGCCCCCGGGGGCACGCGCTACTGCGCGCTCGCCTCCGCCTTCACCCCCACCGATCCGGGGCTGAAGGCGTGGGCCACCAGTCGCCTCACCAAGGCCATCTTTGGCGCCGAAAACGACCTCATGGTGCCTACCGAGAGCGTGTACGAGGCCACCGGTGCAGGCGCCTTCCCCATCGAGGAGCGACGCGTGTTCGACGCCGAGGCCGGGATCGCCCACACCGGGTTCTTTGCGCATCCCGAGGCGCAGCAGCAGCTGTTGACCTGGCTCCAGGCGTAACCGGTAGCAGGCGATGGGCACACGACCCGACTTCAGGCAGAGCGTGGCGGCGGTCATCGGCATTAATGCCTACGGCCACGGCGTTCCGCCCCTCAAGACCGCCGTCGGCGACGCTCGCCGCCTCGCCCAGCTTCTGGCCGACGAGCACGGCTACGACGTGCATCTGCTGCTCGACGAGCAGGCCACGCACCACGGCATCATCAGCCTGCTCACCGATACACTGCCCCCCACCATCGGCGCGGACGACCGGGTGTTGTTCTACTTCGCCGGGCACGGCGTGGCGCTCGACGGCGAGGGCGGCCCGACGGGCTACCTCCTCCCCCAGGATGCCCAGATCGACGAGGCAGAGACCTACCTCCGCATGTCGGTGCTCAACGAGGCGTTCACTGCGCTCGAATGCCGGCATATGCTCGTGCTCCTCGACAGCTGCTTCTCGGGGGCGTTCCGCTGGTCCACGACGCGCGACGCCTCTCGGCTGCCCAAGGTGATCCACCAGGAGCGCTACGACCGCTTCATCCTCGACCCAGCCTGGCAGGCCCTCGCCTCGGCCTCCCACGACCAGAAGGCGCTCGGCGAACTGCCCGGTACCTTCGGCGAGCGCGGGGAGCGAAACGGGCACTCCCCCTTCGCCCATGCCCTGTTCGCAGCGCTGGAAGGAGCGGGCGATGTGGTGCCGAAGGGTGAGGGCGACGGGGTGATCACGGCGAGCGAGCTGTACCTCTACCTGGAAGAGCACCTGCAACCGGCGGCCCTCGAAGCGGGACACCGGCAGACGCCCCGGCTGTGGCCCCTCGCCAAGCACGACAAGGGCGAGTTCATCTTCCTCGTGCCGGGCCACGAGCTCAACCTGCCGCCGGCCCCGCCCCTGACCTACGACAACAACCCGTGGCGCGGCCTGGAGTCCTACGATGAGGAGCACGCCGAGCTGTTTTTCGGCCGGGAGGATGTAATTGAGGAGTTGGAGGCATACGTCAGAGAGCATCCGCTGACGGTCGTGCTGGGCGCCTCGGGGACGGGCAAGTCGAGTGTAGTGAAGGCCGGGCTGGTGCCCAAGCTGAAGCGCGATGTCGCGACGGCGTGGCACGTCCTGCCGGTCGTGCGGCCCGGGGCCACGCCGCTGCAGGCCATCGAACAGGCCGTCGCCGAGTTGGGGACGGAAGGCGGGGTCGAGGAGCAGATCGCTGCCTGGTGCTTGGCGCATCCGAGCGAGCGGCTCGTCCTAGTCCTTGATCAGTTTGAGGAGCTGATTACCATGACGCGAGCGGGCAAGGAGCGCGACGCTGTCCTCGGCCTGTTGCGGCGGCTCGTGGAGGCGCATCCCGAGCAGGTCCGCCTCATCCTCACGCTGCGCTCGGACTTCGAGCCGCAGTTCGATCGCTCCGTGCTGGAGACCCACTGGAAGCGGGCCCGCTACGTCGTGCCGCCGATGACGCAGGACGAGGTGCGGGAGGTCATCGAGCAACCGGCTTCACAGCGGGTAATGTACTTCAAGCCAAGTGGGCTCGTGGACGCGCTCATCAACGAGGTGATCCAGACGCCCGGCGGGCTCCCGCTGCTCTCGTTCGCCCTCAGCGAGATGTACGTCCACTACATCGACCGGCGCAGCGACGACCGGGCCATCGAGGCCGTCGACTACGAGGCCGTCGGCGGCGTCGTGGGGGCGCTCCGCACGCGGGCCGACGCGGAGTTCGAGGCCTTCGACCCGGCGCACCGTCAGACGATGCGGCGGCTGATGCTCCGCATGGTGGCGGCCGAGGGCAGCGCCGTGGCGCGGCGGCGCGTGCCCCGCTCCGAGTTGGACTACCCCGACCCAGTGGAGACCGAGCGAGCGCATGAGGTCGTCCAGCGCCTGACGGCCGCGCGCCTCGTGGTGGAAGGGCGCGACGACGACGGCGAGCCCTACGTCGAGCCCGCCCACGACGCGCTGGTGCGGGCGTGGGATCGGCTCCTCGGCTGGGTCCACGCCGAGCAGGACCGGGTGGCTGACCTCCGCTTCCAGCACAACCTCGCGCGAGCCACACGCGAGTGGGGGCGGGCCGAAGACAAGGCCCGGAACGGGCTATTGTGGCGGGATTCCGCGCGGAGCAGTGTTCTCGACGGGCTGGTCGGGCGAGAGGACGACGCGCTCGCCCCCCACGCGTTGCCCTTCGTTGCGCGGCTCCGCCGGAGCGCGCGGGCCCTCCGCCGCCAGTTCTCCCGGACCAAGCCTGACCGTCAGCCCGCCTGGATGAACCGGCAGGAGCTGGCATTCGCCCGTCGCAGCATCCAGCGCCGAACACAGATCCGGCTATTCTTCGGGGTGGTGGTCCTCCTCATTCTGGCCAGCGCCGTGATTGCCCAGCAGCAGCGGCGGCAGGCCGAGCGCGAGCGTGACAACGCCCTCGCGAGCGCCCTTGCCGCCCGCTCCTACACCGCGTTCCAGGACGGCCATTACGACCTCGCAGCCCTGCTGGCCGTGGAGGGGTTTCGCACGAAGGACACGCCCCAAACCAGGGAAGTTCTTTTGCTGAGTCTTCAGGCGGGCAACCGTACACAGGCCCGCCCGGACCCGGAGCAGACGGCGCCGCGCCCGGAAACCAGCTATCGGCTGTACCCCCGACCGGGGATGGAAATCGCCTATGAGCGACCCGGACCGGCGACGGAACCCGCCTACGAGCGCCGCCCCATAACCGTGGCCTTCGCCGACGACAGCCTCTTGTTGGTGGGTGTCGATTGGAGGTACGACATGTGGGATCTGACCAGTGGTGACTCGCTCAGGGCACTCGACGACCTGCTCAGCGATGCGGCCACAGCAGGCGCGCGGTACGGCCTATCCGATGCACGCTTCGGACGTGTGCGCACCCGCGCGTGGAGCCTGATGGGCTCTGGTCCGTTGCCGTCTGCCGAGGCGTCCGCCGTCCTGGCACAGGTGCGGCGCATGATCCCAGACGAGCCGATTCAGCATGTAGCCCTGAACGAAGATGGCACGCGCCTCGCCGTCGCGAGCGTGATGGACTCGGCAGCGGGGTGGCCCGAGCTCCGTGTGCAGGCGTGGGACGTGGCCCGCAGCCGGAAGGTATGGGAAGACAGTCTCTACGTTCTACCGGACATCGCTGCCATGGCATTCTACGGAGACTCGCTGCTTGCGCTCGGGTACATCGAAGGCACCCCGCCCGGCGCAGCGCAGGCCTATGGGGGCGTCATGCTCTGGGATATGACGCGCGAGACGGGGGGCGAGACCGGAGAAGGCCCTGCTTCCGCCGAGTTTCTCATCCCTTCGGGCGAGCGCTGGTCGATGGAATTCACGCAGGCTGGCAGGCGCCTCCTCATCCACACCGGGAACGAGATGCAGGAGATAGACCTCACGCAGGATCCGCTGCGTGAGCTCAGCGATTCCGCAATGGTGCCCTGGGACCCCTGGGGCCCGAGTCCTCCCTTCACAAAAGCAGAGGCCGTGAGTCCCGATGGCACCCTCCGCGCCGTAGGAGATTTCCTGCAGGTGGAGCTGTGGGAGGAACCGTCGAAGGCGCTCCTCCAGCGAGAGACGGGGTACAGAGGAATCGTCACGAGCCTCGCCTTCAACGATTCAGGCTCGATCCTCGCCACGGCGACGGACCGCGGCGAGGTCCGTCTGTGGGACATCGTCGATACCGAGGGGGGGCTCTACACGACGCTGCGCATCCCTTCCGAGACTCCGTTGGAGTTTCCAAGTGCCCTCGCACTCAACCCGCAGGGGACGACCGCGGCCCTGCTCCACGAAGGGGTCGTGCGGGTGTGGGACGGGCGCAGCGACACGCTGATGGGCGAGGCGGCGGTGCCGCTGATCGACCGACTCGGCGTCGTCGAAGCGCAGTTCAACCAGGCCGGGACCCGTCTGCTCATCGTGGAGAGCACGCTCGGGGACGAACGCGACGATGGTCCCGACACGACGCACGTCCATACCTGGGATGCCGACCGGCGGGCGCTGCTCGCGCCCGTGCCGCTCCCGGGCGTGGGTGCGCTGAGCCCAGATGGGGAGCGAGTGGCCGTCTGGAAGGGCGACACGCTCCGCCTGTGGGACACCGCACGGCGCGCCTACGCCGGCCCTCCCATCGTCCTGCCCGCCCCGATAGAGCGGGCGCGATTCAGTCTGGACGGGGCGCGCTTGGAGATCCTCGCCGGAGAGGCCGCCCTCGGGTCATCGGTAACGCGCGTTCACATCTGGGACGTGCCCACGGAGCAGTTCTTCAGCGTCCCCTTCGCGATCCCGTCCTACCTCGCCCTTGGCTCCGTCTTCCGCTTCGACGGCCAGACGCTGCGCGTGCTCGACTTCCCCGTCATCAGAACGTGGACGCTCGAGGAGGATACCGTCCATGCTGACTCGATTGCGCTGGCGGACGCCCTGCCGCGCTTTGCTGGGGGCCACGACGGCCCCGAGCCAATCATGAGCCCCTCGGGGTCGCTGATGGCCTTCGGCGACTGCTACACCGACTGCATCAACGCCGACATCGGCCTGCTGGACCTGGGGCGTGCCGTGGCGTTCTGGGGCTCGTTTGCCTTCCAGGGTGAAGGGGCAGAGACTCCCATGATGGAATCGTTCACGTTCAGCCCGAGCGACGACCTCCTGGTGATCGAGAGCCAGGGCGGCGAGTTGCAACTCTGGGATGTGGCCGCGCGCGAAGAACTCGGCCTGCCTCTCCAGCACCCCGCCGACACCGACTTCCTCACGTTCAGCCCGGACGGCACCCGCCTCGCCGTGGCCGGATACGACTGGGGCGCACAGGAGGATGGATCGGACGCTGCGCTGTTCCTTCGCCTGTGGGACCTGCGGCCCACGACCTGGGCGCAGCAGGCGTGCACGGTGGTGAACCGCAACCTCAGCGTGCAGGAATGGGAGGTCTTCATGGGCGACCGGCCGTACGCCTGCACCTGCTCTACCCTCCCGCCGCACCCTAGTACGGACTTGGCTACTTGCCCCTAGCCGTTGCCCAGGGCCATGCGAAGACTCGGAGGCACCCGAGCCTGGAATCGGCTGCCCGGCCTCCCGTGTCCCATACCTGCGTAGAGCGCCGGGCGATTCTAAACCGGTAGCCTCGACGACGGCCCGTTGCGCACCATGAATACGCAAATCCTTATAATTCCAGTCATTCTAGGCGCGCAGCGCTGGAGGGGACGGGATGGATTATCTGGATTTCGAACTCTGCATTGGAGAAGGCGAAGGACGCTTGTACCCCGTCAGCGTGTTGCGCTCGCCCGCGGGCGAGACGAAGGCCACGATGGAGTTCCCGCTCGGCGAGTTGGAACTCAAGAACCAGCTTCAGACGCTCCAGATCGCGCTGCTCAAGTCGGGCAGCACCCGGCGCGATGCCGCCCGCCCGCAGGAGCAGCTTTCCGTCGAAGAGTTCGGGCGGACGCTCTTCGGGGCACTATTGCCCGAAGAGATCCGCAGCAGCTACCGGCTGAGTCGGCAGAAGGCGCAGCAGGAGGGCAAGGGCCTGCGCCTGCGCCTGCGCATCGAAGCGCCCGATCTGGCCGCGCTCCCCTGGGAGTTCCTCTATGATGACCACGAAGCCGACTTCGTCTGCCTCTCGGCGGATACGCCCGTCGTTCGCTACCTCGAACTCGACCGACCGCCCGAGCCCATCGCCATCGAGCCGCCGCTGCAGATTCTGGGCATGATCGCCAGCCCCGGGGACCGCGCGGGCCTCGACGTGGAGCGCGAGAAGCAACGCATGAGCGAAGCCCTCGCCGACCTCGAAGCCAGCGGCCGCGTAAGCCTGACGTGGCTCGAAGGCGAGACGTGGCGCGATCTCCAGCGGGCGATGCGGCAAGGGCCGTGGCACGTCTTCCACTTCGTCGGCCACGGCGGCTTCGACGCCGTAGCGGGTGAGGGCATGCTCGCCTTCGCCGACGACGAGGGGGGCTCCTTTCATCTGCCCGCCACCCAACTCGGCCGCCTCCTCGCCGATCACCACGGACTCAGTCTCGCCGTGCTCAATGCCTGCGAAGGCGCGCAGGGCAGCGAGACCGACATCTTTTCGAGCACGGCCTCGGTGCTCATCCGGCGCGGCATCCCCGCCGTCGTGGCGATGCAGTACGAGATCACCGATCGCGCCGCCATCGAGTTCTCGCGTGTCTTCTACGAGTCGCTCGCCGACGGGCTGCCCGTGGATACAGCCGTGGCCGAGGCCCGCAAGGCAATCAGCCTCTCGGTCACCAACACCGTTGAATGGGGTACCCCCGTGCTTCACATGCGCGCACCCGATGGCCGCCTCTTCGACATCAATGCTGCCGTAGAGCCTCCGACGGCGACTCCTGCAACGCCAACACCCGAGGAGCCCCCTACGGAGGAAGCCCAAGCGCCCATACCAGCCGTACGCTCAGCGGAATCCATTGCTGCTGCACCCGTGGCCGTAGCCACGGCCTCCCCAGGTCGCAGGGCACTCCTGCGCTGGGGCGGCATCGCGGCGGCGGCCCTAGCTGTGGTGCTGCTCGGTGCCTGGTTGCTCCTAGGCAACCGGACACCGGATGGGCCAACGCGACCGGATGGGCCACCCACCCCCCAGACGGTCGCCTCCATCGCGCTACTCGACAACCCCGAGGGGGTGATTCAGGGTACCTCGGTGCCTATCCGCGCCGTCGTACTGGATTCGACGGGACAGACCTTCGGGCCGGAAGACGTGCGGACTGTTGCGCTCCGATGGTGGGCGGCCGATTCCACGATTGTGCGGATTACGCCCGGCTCGGACCCGACAACAGGCATAGTCGAGGGGCTCCAGCCCGGCACGGTCGAAATCTTTGTCGGGTTCGCAGACACCACCCGCTTCTCGGCGCGTGTCTCGGGCAAAGGACAGGTGACCGTTCTGCCGGATGAGGGCAACCAGGCTGAGGCCTACCAGGCCTACCTCACCACCATGCGCGCCTTCAGCAATCCAGCCGTCGCCGACACGGCCGTGCTCGGCCAGTATCAGCGCTTGCTCGCCGACTACCGGGGCAACCTCCAGGCGCTGGGCGAGGAAGAGCTTCAGACCATCGAAGACCGCATCGGGCAGTTGGAGCGCGTGACCACACACCACGCCGAGGTGCAAGCCCGTACGCGGACCAATGACCTCACCGTGAGCGAGGCGCAGGCCCAGTGGACGCAGTACCTCGCTCACGCCGATTCGGTGCGCAAGAGCCCGGCCACGGTGCAGGCCCGTACGACCCGCGATTCCCTCCAGGCCGTCGCCTCTGGCCAGGCCACTCTGCTCACCTTGCACCTCTGCAACACGGGCGCGCTCGACTGCCCGGAGAATGCCCGGATGGACACGTTTGCGGTGAACCAGCGGGTCTACTTCTCCGCGCGGGTCCGGCAGCCGCAGCGCGGCATCCTCCGGTGGGAGTGGCGTGGCCCCGAGGGCACAGCAATTGAAACCGGCAGCGATACACTGCCCGCTTCCGAAGCCGGATACCGCACGTTCCGCCGCCTGGACGCTGACACGCGCCCCGGGCGCTACGAACTACGCCTCACCAGTGAGAACGACCACCTCATCGGCCGCCGCACCTTCATCGTCCGCTAGCGGATAGCCCGATCAGGGGCCGATGCCGCCGCCGCCGCCGCCGGCTCTGTCGCGTGGCCCCCGGCATGGCGCGTTCAGGTCTCCAGTCCGAATGATGTATTTGAAGGAGCCAGAGGCTTCAGGCTGAACCGTCAGGTCCAACGTTTTCTCCCCTGGGATCTCGTACCGTTCGCCGCCGAAGAACGCAGCAGGGTCAATGCAAAGCACGGCATCGGCCCTCTCG
>JABDIZ010000185.1 GCA_013003465.1 Rhodothermaceae bacterium | reverse complement strand
TCGCAGGATCGCACACCGTCCGGTGGCTGCCACCGGAAGGACTGGCGGCCGGGACCTACCTCGTTCGCCTGCGCGCAGAAGGGCAGGCTACCACGGTGCGCCTCACGCATGTTCCGTAAAGGATCCGGGCGGCCTCCTGCAGGAAGCCGCCCGGCCAAATCAGAACGAACGGGACGCCTCAGAGCCCGATGCTGGCGCCGACCTGCACCGCGAACGAGTTGCCGAGATCGCCTGCCGTCCCTGCGAGACCCGCATCAAACAACTGCGGATTGTCGGGCGTAGCAGAGCCGATGGTGTAGCGCCCCTGGATGAAGGGCTGCACGAACCCCCCGCCAAAGTGGGCACCGGCCAGCAGGTTCGCGCCAAAGCCGGAGCCATCGAGATCAGGGCTGTTGTCCGCGGTTGCGCTGTAGTTCATATACGTGACGCCCGCACCGGCATACACCCCGATGGGTGCGAGCGGCGGCGAGAAATCAGCGATGAGGTCGAGGTTGGCCTTGATCACATCCTGGCTGGCATCAGCGCCCGCCACCGTGCTGCCGCCAATGAAAGCGGTTTCGATGGAAGGGCGTGCCTTCAGGGCTACGGGGAGAATCCCCGGGGTGAGGCTAAACTCGGTGCCGAGACCAACGAGAAATCCGCTCGTGGCATCATCCGCGTCGAAGTCGTAGCCAATGTTGGTGGCGTAGCCGATGTACGGCATAAAGCGAAGCTGGGCCTCGGCGCGAGGCGCCATCAGCAGGAGTGCAGCGATGGCGGTAAGCAGGAGGGAGGTGCGCATGGCGGATCGTGTTGAATGGAACGGGGGACAAGGCCCAGCGAATCCGCCAGGCCGGGGCTAAAATAGGGGCCGCTCGCCCGTCTCCAAAGGTCACGCATGGCTATTTCTGCCCCGCTCCGCTCGCTCGCAAGCCCGCCGTTCGTCCATCCCGAGCCGCTCGATCTGTCGTTCGAGGGCTTCACGCCGGAGGCCTTTGCGGTGCTGGAGCGCCTGCGCGAAGAGCCCCACGTCGAGCGGTATCGCCAGGAGAAAGACGGGTTCCGTCGCTGGGTGCAAGAGCCGTTCAAGCGCTACCGCGACGATCTCGTGGTCAACTGGGTGCTTCCGAACCGGCTACCGTTTGAGACGGAGAAAAACGTCTTCAGCCGCATCCTCAAGAACGACTTCGGCGCCGGCGGCGCCCATCACCACCTCTGGATGGCCTTTTACCGCCCGCCCCGCAAACGCCTGGTAGACATTCAACTCTCGCATGCCCTCTACCCCGATCAGTTTGCCTGCGGGCTCTACGTCGGCGCCTATGCCAAGGGGCTGTTCCCGGCCGCGCGCGAGCGGATGCGGACTGACGAGGCCCTCCGCCTCCTCAACGACCTCATCCGGCGAGGGTATGTGTTTCGGTTCGCGCCGCGCGTGCGAGGCCGGGAAGCCGATCCGCGCTTCGACGCGCCTCTGGAGGCAATGCCTCCAGAGTTGGGCAAGGCGCAGGGCATCTGGGTGCGTCGGGCGTTTTCGCGGGAGCAGGTGCTGGCGTGGGGCCCTGAGTTGGTCCGTCACGCACTCACGGCGCAGGCCGACCTGTGGCCCCTGTATCGGTTTTGGCTCGAAGCCGCACATCCGTAATCGTGCGATCTTGCCCTGACGAACAGCCGTCCATCGCGCAATTCACGGCGTGTAGGGCCATTCACAGGGCCGATTCACGATTCACAGTCCGCCATTCACAATACCCTTCATGCTCACGACCGATCATTCCGGTGCTGTCCTCACGCTCACCCTGAACCGTCCAGACAAACGCAATGCGCTCAGCGCCGGTCTTGTGGGAGCGCTCAAGACAGCGTTGGCCGAGGCCGCGGCCGATGACGCGGTTCGTGTCATCGTGTTGACGGGAGCCGGGCGGGCGTTCTCCGCCGGGGCCGACCTCGCGGCGTTACAAGCACTCCAGAGCGCTTCTGCCGAGGCCAACTTGGCCGACTCCGAGCATCTCGCCGGACTCTTCGAAGCGATCTACCGTCACCCCAAGCCGGTCATCGCGAAGGTCAATGGGCATGCCATCGCGGGCGGCTGCGGGCTCGCGGCCGTCTGCGACTTCTCGGTCGTGGCCGAGGACGCGAAGCTGGGATTCACGGAGACGCGGATCGGGTTCGTTCCGGCCATCGTGACGGTGTTTGTGCTGCGCAAGCTGGGCGAGGCGGCAGCGCGTGACCTCCTCCTGCGCGGGCACGTGATCGAGGCCAACGAGGCAGCGCGGATCGGCCTCGTCACGCGAGCGGTGCCTGCGGAGCACCTCGACGGGACCGTAGATGCGCTGGCACACGAACTGGCGACGGAGACGAGCGCGAGTGCCCTCGCCCTCACCAAGCAACTGCTCGCCGATGTGCCGGGCATGGGGTTCTCGGAAGCGCTCAGCCACGCTGCCCGCCTCAACGCGCTTGCCCGCGCTACCGACGATTGCAAGGCGGGCGTCGCCGCCTTCCTCGGTAAAACCGATCCCCCATGGAAGCGCGGTACGGCTTGAGCAGGATTTCGCGAAACGGAGACGCGGCGGGCTCGGTTAGAGGAGTGACTTCTCTCCCGTCCTCCTCATCACTGACTGAAATCGCCATGAGCACTTCCACCCACGACCATCCGCACCTCGAAGACGGCTCCGGCTCGACGGCTAAAGCCAACATGGGGCATGCTCCCCTCCGCCGCGTCGGCGAGATCGAGGGGAATCCCGTCGGGCTTTCGCGCGAAGCCTGCGAGGCGCTCGTCGGCGACCTCGACCGGCACTTGGCTGCGTTCAGCGTCCTCTACCATCAATACCACAAGCACCACTGGCTCGTCGTCGGCCCGCAGTTCCGCGACCTCCACTTGCATCTCGAAGGCTACTACGAAGAGATCCATCAGCACTTCGACCAGATCGCGGAGCGGCTCACCGTCCTCGGGGGCATCCCGACCAGCAGCCCGCGCGAGCAAGAAAAGCTGGCCTACATCCAGCACGAGCCGGAGGGCATGTACCGCATCCGCCAGATGCTCCAGCTCGACATCGAGTGCGAGAAAGCGGTCTGCATCGAATTGCGGAAGTCCATCAAACAGGCCCTGGAACACGACGACTTCGGTACGAAGCGGCTGCTGGAGACCTGGCTCGGCGCCGCGGAAGACCGCGCCCACCACCTCGAACACTTCCTCGAAGCCGATACGATGGAGGTGGGGCTCACCGCCTCGGAGGATGAGATCGAAGAAGACCCGGTGTTGGAAGAGATCAGCTAGCATGCTCCGTCTGCGAGCGGGACGGGGTGTCGTCGGAAGGCGGCGCCCCGTCCTCGTTATGAGGAACGCCCCGGCGTATTTTGCAGGCTGCATCACCCCATCCCCATGGCTATTACCTACCGCGACGCTGGCGTCGATATCGAGGCGGGCGAAGAGACCGTTCGCCGCATCAAGGGTCTCGTCCGCGAGACGTTCACGCCGGGGGTGCTGACGGACATTGGCGCCTTCGGGGGCTTCTTCGCGCTGGACTCGGCGGCCTACGAGGAGCCCGTACTCGTCTCGTCCGTGGACGGCGTGGGGACGAAGCTCAAAGTGGCCGTGCGCGTCGGCCGGCACGACACCGTGGGCGAGGACCTCGTCAACCACTGCGTCAACGACATCGCGGTCTGCGGCGCCCGCCCGCTGTTCTTTCTCGACTACTTCTCGACGGGATCGCTCCGGCCTGCCGTGGCCGAGCAGGTGATTCGCGGCTTCGCGCGGGGCTGCAAGGCCAACGGCTGCGCGCTCATCGGTGGCGAGACCGCCGAGATGCCGGACCTCTACCGGCCGGGCGACTATGACCTTGCCGGCACGGTCGTCGGTGTCGTCGAGCGGCGCGATATCGTGGATGGCTCGCGGATTGAGGAGGGCGACCTGCTCCTCGGCCTGCCCTCGACCGGGCTGCACACCAACGGGTACTCGCTCGCGCGAAAGGTGCTCTTCGACCGCTACGTGGCGGCCGACACCCCTGATGTACTCGGCGGCGTCTCCATCGGCGATGCGCTCCTCGCCGTTCACCGCTCCTACCTCGATCCGATCCAGGCGCTGCTGGCCGAAGGGGTCGCGCGCGGCTTCGCCCACATCACGGGGGGAGGCATGGAAGGCAACACGTCGCGCATTATGCCCGAGGGGCTCCGCGCCGCGTTCGACTGGGAGGCGTGGAGTCGTCCGGCGCTCTTCCGGCTGATTCAGTCCACTGGCGAGGTGCCGGAAGAGGACATGCGCCGGACGTTCAACCTCGGGGTCGGGCTGGTCATCGCCGTGCCGGAGGCGAAGCGTGAGCGGGCACTGGCCGTGCTAGGCGCCCTCGGCGAGCCCGCCTTCGTCGTGGGTCGCGTCGAGTCAGACTAACGTCGCGGACCCGTCGCGCCGATACCGACGTACACGCCTGTGTCATGACTGAGCCGACGCCTTCCACGAACGGAACTGGAACCGCTTCCGAGCGGCCGCGCATTGCGGTGATCGGCGCGGGCAGTTGGGGAACGGCCCTCGCCTACAGTCTGGCGAAGCATGGCGCCCATCCGGTGACGCTCTGGGCGCGCCGCGCCGAGCAGGCCGAGGCCATCCGTGCCACGCGCCACAACAGCCTGTATCTACCGGAAATCGAACTGCCGGACTCGGTGCAGATCACCTCGGATCTGGTCGAGGCTGTAGCCGAGGCCTGGCTCTGGGTCATCGCCGTGCCGTCGCAGTCGGTGCGGGCGGTGGCTACGCGGCTTGCTGCGTCCGTGACCGAGGGGCTCATCGTCGTATCCGTCGCCAAAGGGATCGAGAACGAAACCCTCGCGACGACGAGTCAGGTGCTCCGCGAGGCGCTGCCGACGGTGGATGCTGACCGGATCGGCGTGCTGTACGGGCCGAGTCATGCCGAAGAAGTGGGCGCGGGACTCCCCACCTCGGTCGTGGCGGCCTTCCCGGATCGTTGCGTGGCCGAGCGGGTGCAGGAGGCCTTTATGACGCGTGCCCTCCGCGTCTACGTCAACAGTGACCTGCTGGGAGTCGAGATCGGCGGCTCGGTCAAAAACGTGATGGCACTCGCCGCGGGCATGGGCGATGGCCTCGGCCTCGGCGATAACTCCAAAGCCGCCCTCGTCACGCGTGGCCTCGCAGAGATCAAGCGGCTCGGTCTGGCGATGGGTGCGGAGCCGCTCACGCTGGCAGGCCTCGCAGGCCTCGGCGATCTCGTGGTGACCTGCTTCTCGCGCCACAGCCGCAACCGCCGTTTCGGTGAACTGATTGGCAGCGGGTTGACGCCCGAGGAAGCCGAGGCCGAAATGACGATGGTGGTCGAAGGGGTGCGGACGGCGGTGTCCGTGCGGGCCCTTGCGCATCAGTATGGGATCGAGATGCCCATTACCGAGGCCGTCTATGCCATCCTCTTTGAAGGACTCAAGCCCGCCGATGCCGTGTGTGCGCTGATGGAGCG
>JABDIZ010000116.1 GCA_013003465.1 Rhodothermaceae bacterium | reverse complement strand
CTCGTGCCCTCGCCGACGCGGAGCACCTGATTGGCATCCTCGCCAGAGCCGAGCCGGACGACATCCATATTGCCCGCGATATAGTCCATGCGCGAGGGGAAGTTGCCCGCGCGCGTGCCCTCGAAGTCGTGCGCGTAGAGGACGCGCTCGCCAGGGATGAACTCGTAGTTGGCCCAGACTTCGCCGGGGTCGGAGCCGCCGGAGGTAGTGCCGCTGGACGAGTTGCCCGCGCTGTTTCCGTTCGAGCCGCCGGGCTCATAGCCAGAGACGGGCTCGCCGTCCTCGTTCACGATGACGGGCTCCTGGCCTGAGTTGCGGGCATCTTCGATGCAGTCCTCATCGGTCACCGCGCAGACGATGGCGTCTTCGGCGAGATCGAGCGTACGGCGAGCGGCCTGGACGGCGCGCTCTTCGATGCGGCGCTCGCCGTCGTGGCGGATGCGGTCGCGGATGCGGTCGCCGAGCTGGGCATCGGCGGTGGGCACGGTAGCGAGAGCCAGCGGCAGTATTAGCGTCAGCGCGAGCAGGATGCGAGAGAGTCTCATGGGTTCAAACGGTTGAAAACGCAGAAGGAAGCACGGCGGTCAGCCGCACGCTACGTTAGGCAGTGAGCGAGACCAGCCGCCTCACCCGGTTGTGTGATATTCTGGGTTGCTGCGTATTGCGCGTTGCGTATCAGAGCGACCGAACACGCGATACGTGACACGCAACAGCTTTCCCATGTGCGTCCTCTTCTTCGCGCTCGATCAGCATCCGCGTTACCGTCTCGTCTTCGCCGCCAACCGGGACGAGGCGTACGCGCGTCCAACTGCACCCTCTGCGTGGTGGGACGAGTGCCCTGGGGTGCTCGCCGGGCGCGACCTCAACGCAGGCGGCACCTGGATGGGCGTGACTCGCACCGGGCGATGGACGGCGCTTACCAACGTCCGGGATGTGCAGGCACACCACGAGGGGGCTCAGTCGCGCGGCGACCTGACGCGCGCGTTCCTCTGCGGGGGCGAGGCGGCCGAGCAGTACGCCGCCCGCGTGTTCGCCGAACGGGCACGCTACAATCCGTTCAACCTGCTCGTCGGGGATGGAGAAGCTGTGTGGACCGTCTCCTCGCACACCGAGGCTCCAGAGCGCCTCGCTCCTGGGGTTTATGGCCTTTCGAATGCCACGCTGCAGGTGCCCTGGCCTAAAGTGACGCGTGGCCTCGCGGCCTTCGAGCAGGCGCTCGCCGTGGAGAAGCCGGAGCCCGAGGCGTTCTTTGAATTCCTTCGCGATGAGACGCGCGCGCCCGACGAGGTGCTTCCTGAGACCGGCGTTGGGCGGGCGTGGGAGCGTGTCCTCTCGCCCCTCTTCATCACGAGCGCGGACTACGGCACGCGCGCCTCAATGGTCCTGCTCCTCGACGCCGAGGGGAGCGGTGCCTTCGTCGAGCGCACCTTCGCACCGGGCACACTGGCCGCCACCACACGCACCTTCGATTTCTGATTTCCGCTCTGTGGACGCTCAACGCTCAACGCTCAACCCCGACCCGATACGCATCGCCATGTGGAGTGGGCCGCGCAACATCTCGACGGCGCTGCTGCGGTCGTGGGGCAGCCGCGCCGATACGGCCGTGGTGGACGAGCCGCTCTACGCCTTCTACCTCGCGGCTACGGGCCTCGACCACCCCGGCCGCTCAGAAATCCTCGCGGCGCAGCCGACCGACTGGCCGACGGTCGCGGCCCAACTCACGGGTCCCGTGCCCCACGGCCGCGCCATATCCTACCAGAAGCACATGGCGCACCACCTGCTCCCGGAAGTAGACCGCGCCTGGCTGACCGGCTTCCGCCATGCCTTTCTGCTCCGCGAGCCGCGCGCAATGCTGGCCTCGCTGGCAAAGGTGCTGCCCACGCCGCCGCGCGTCGAAGACACGGGCCTTCCGCAGCAGGTCGAGTTGTTCGAGCGCTTCGCCGAGACGCACGGCACGCCGCCGCCGGTCATCGACTCGCGCGAAGTGCTGGAGAACCCGGAAGGCATGCTCCGTGCGCTCTGTGCTGCACTCGACGTGCCCTTCGACCCGGCCATGCTAACGTGGGAGGAGGGGCCGCGCGACACCGACGGCGTCTGGGCGCGACACTGGTACGCCACGGTCGAGCAGTCTACCGGCTTTGCGCCGCCGCGGCCCGAGGGCACGGCTGGACTTCCTGGGCACCTGCTCCATGTTCTGGCCGAATGCGAGCGCCACTATGCGGTGCTGCGTCCCCATCGTTTGCGGGTTCCCTGATGACCCGCTGATCCGATCACCTCATCCTCCAATCCTCGTGCTTCAGCAATTCGACGAACGCAACCGCGACCTCCTCGTCAACATCAACGGCGAACTCATCCACCGCGACCAAGCGGGCATCTCGCCCTTCGATTCCATCGTGCAGGGCGGCGACGGCGTGTGGGAAGGCCTCCGCCTCTACGACGGCCGCATCTTCCGCCTGATCGAACACCTCAACCGCCTCCGCGACTCGGCCAAGGCGCTCGCCTTTACCGAGATCCCGAGCCACAAGGCGATCATCGCCGAAATTCGCAAGACGCTGGAGGCGAACGGCATGCGCGACGGTGTGCACCTCCGCCTGACGCTCACGCGGGGCCGCAAGATCACGAGCGGCATGGACCCGCGCCTCAACCAGTTCGGCCCGACGCTGATCGTGCTGGCCGAGTTCAAGGCGCCGGTCTACGACAAGAGCGGCCTGACGCTCAGCACCTCGTCGGTGCGCCGCTTTCCGCCGGACTGCCTCGATCCGAAGATCCACTCCAACAACCTCATCCAGTCCATCCTCGCCAAGATCGAGTCGAATGCCGCCGGGGCCGACGCGGCGCTGCTGCTCGACCGCGAAGGCTTTATCGCCGAGTGCAACGGCACGCACGTGTTCCTGGTGAAGGACGGTGAAGTCCTCACCAGCCACACGGACGCCTGTCCCGAGGGCATCACGCGCCAGACCGTCCTCGACCTGTGCGCCGCGCATGATATCCCGCATCAGGTCCGCCGCGTGTCCCTCACCGACGCCTACCGGGCCGATGAAATGTTCTGCACGGGCACGATGGGCGAACTCGCCGGGGTCGTTCGTCTGGACGGCCGTACCATCGGCGACGAGACCACGGGGCCGGTGACGCAGCGACTCTCGGCGCTCTACGCCGAGGAGACCGCCGCGACGAGCTATCCAATTCTGGAAGAGGCCGCGGCGTGATGGACGCGGTGGGGCGGCTCGAACGGATTGTCCTCAAGCGCTTCCGACGCGGGCCGATGGACCCCGTGGAGCGGGCTGAGTTAGTCGAAGGACGCGGCCTCGTCGGCAACGCCGATCAGGGCGGAAAGCGGCAGGTGACGTTGCTGGATGCCGCCGTGTGGGAGGCGCTGATGGCGGAACTGGGCACTGATCGCCCGCCATCCACGCGCCGGGGGAACCTGGTCGTGCGCGGGCTTGATCTAGCGAACAGCCGAGGACAGACGCTCCAGATTAGCACCGCGCAGATCCGCATCTATGGAGAGACCAAGCCCTGCGAGCGCATGGACGAAGCGGTGCCGGGGCTGAAAGCGCTGATGTATCCTGATTGGCGCGGTGGGGCCTACGGGCAGGTGCTCCGGGGTGGCGTCATCGCCGTAGGGGATGCGGTGTGGTGGATCTGACAGGTGCGCAGGGGGTGCGCAGCTGGCCGGGCCGTGTGCACAGGTTGGGCTCGCGAACCGTCTCGTCTGGCTTCTAGGAGGTGGATATGGCGACTGGCACTGGCCTTGCATGAGCGGATGGCATCATTCACCTGCACCCCCGGACCCATGACGACACGATTTTCGAGATCCCTGAACGTCCTTGTCGCTATCAGCGCCCTAGCGCTCACGCTCGCAGCCTGCGATGTCGTGG
>JABDIZ010000109.1 GCA_013003465.1 Rhodothermaceae bacterium | reverse complement strand
CGTCGAGCACGACGCGCACCTGAGCCAGATCACGATTGCGGGCCAGGGCGGCACGCATCTCGACGTGGCGAAATACCGCCTCCAGCATCGCTTCGGGGTGGAGGTCGAGTACGACCGGCCGAAGATTTCCTACCGCGAGACCGTCCAGGGCCGCGCCCGCGCCTCGTACCGCCACAAGAAACAGACGGGCGGCGCGGGGCAGTTCGCCGACATCTCCCTCATGGTCGAGCCGTTCAACGGGCCCTTCAACCCGCCCGATGACATGAAGCAACGCGGCGAGCACACGATGGAAACCGACTGGGGCGCCAAGATTCACTTTGTGGACGCCATCGTCGGCGGGGTGATCGACATGCAGCGCTTCTTCGGGGCCATCCAGAAGGGCGTCGCCGATGCGCTCAAGGAAGGGCCGGTCGCGGGTTACCCGGTCGGTGACGTTCGCATCGTGATTTACGACGGCGGCATGCACTCGGTCGACTCGAACGAGAACGCGTTTAAGACAGCCGCCAAGTTCGCGTTCCGGCAGGCCTTCCGCGAGGCCCACCCGGCCGTGCTGGAGCCGATTGCTGAACTGGAAGTGCTCGTGCCCGAGGCCTACATGGGCGAGGTGCTCGGCGATCTCAACACGCGCCGCGCGCGCATCCAGGGCATGGAGGCCGATGGCGTCTTCCAGAAGATTCGCGCCGACGTGCCGGAAGCCGAACTCTACCGCTACTCGACGGCGCTGCGCTCGATGACGCAGGGGCGCGGGCTCCACCACACGAAGTTTGCCCGCTATGAGGCGATGCCACGCCACGTCCAAGAGAAGCTGATCGCGGAGAACGCGGCACTGGAGGAGGCCTAATACTAGTATACGAGGCTGCCCGACGTGCGAACTCGGAATCTCTCGATTCTTTCACTCCTCGTGCTCGACGGCTGTGTCGGAGCTCGGCAACCGACCGAGCAGGGAGACGCGTACCTCCAAAGTCTGCACGACCTCCGCACGTACGCCTTCACCGTAGACAGCGATCGCCCCGTGGCCGCAGCAACGTGGGGGCGGCTAGTTTCCTTTGCGGCCAGCCCTCCACACCGGATCGGACGGGACCAGCAAGGCAGTGCGTGCGTGCTCGCACTGGAGGCGTACCTC
>JABDIZ010000096.1 GCA_013003465.1 Rhodothermaceae bacterium | reverse complement strand
ACGCCGTACTCACGCTCGATGATTTCGGCATCGACCTCATCATCCACCCGGAAGAGAGCACCGCTGTCGAAGTGGTGGCGCTCCTGCGCCGCGCCGCCGCCACCGACATCATCGACTTCTGCGGCGGGCGCGTCCAACTGGTCGGCGTACGGATCGACAGCGATGCGTCGGTCATCGGGATGAAGCTCCAGGAGCTGGCCCAGCGCAGCCCGCTCCCCTTCCGCGTAATGGGCATCGCGCGCGGCGCCCGCACCATCGTCCCCGACGGCAACGCGACCATCCAGGCGAACGATCAGGTCTTCGTGATCGTCGCGACCGGCCAGGTAGGGCAGGTGACCTACATGCTCGGCAAGGAAGGCCGACGCCTCCAGCGCTGCATGATCCTCGGCGGTAGCAATGTCGGCTCGCGCGTGGCCGCGGGGCTCTCCAGCCGCAAGCGCCGCGACGGCGGCATGGAAGTCAAGATTGTCGAGGCCGACCGCGACCGGGCCGAGCACCTCGCCGAACTGCTCGAAGGCGTCCTCGTCATTCACGGCGACCCGTCGGACATCGACCTGCTCGTCCGCGAAGGACTCAGCGAGATGGATGCCGTCGTGGCCCTAACCGAGGACGAAGAGGCCAATCTCGTCTCGTGCCTAATGGCCAAGCACCTCGGCGTGCGCAAGACCATCGCGCTGCTCTCGAAGAGCGCCTACATCCCCATCTCGCAATCCATCGGCCTCGACGCGGCGGTGAGCCAGAAGCTAGCCGTCAGCCGCGAGGTGTTGCGCTTTCTGCGGGGCGCTCATGTCCAGAGCGTCGCCACCATCCAGGGGCTTGACGCCGAGGTGTTGGAGTTGATCGTGGAGGAGGATGCGCCCATCACGGCCGCGCCGCTCATGGAGCAGAATCTGCCGCGCGGCATGCTCATCGGAGCCGTCGTGGACGAGAACGTAGAGATCGCTACGGGGCAGACCCGCGTGCGCCCCGGAGCCAAGGTCATCGTCTTCGTCACGCCGGATCGCGTGAGCGACGTCGAAACCCTCTTCCGCGCCGACGGGCGCGCCTGAGCCATGGTGCTCGACATCAAAGCGGTCGTGGGAGTCCTCGGGGCGCTGCTCTTCGCGCTCGGCCTGTCGCTCCTGGCCCCCATGATCGTCGCACTCCTCTACGGCGAGGCGGGCTGGTGGACGTTCGGGGCGGCGGCGGTCTTCTCGCTCGTCGTTGGGGCTGGGGCGTGGCTGGCGTACCGCCCGAAAGACGAGCTGCGCGTCCGCGAAGGGTTCGCCATCGTGGCGCTCGCGTGGTTCGTGCTCTCGCTCATCGGCGCGCTGCCGTGGGTGCTGGGCGGCGTGGTCGGCTACACCGACGCGTTCTTCGAGACGATGAGCGGCTTCACCACAACCGGCGCCACCATCCTCGGCGGGGCCGACACGCCCGCCATCGAAGCAGTCCCCAACAGCCTGCTCTTCTGGCGGAGCCTGACGCACTGGCTCGGCGGCATGGGGATCATCGTGCTCACGCTGGCCGTGCTGCCGCTCCTCGGCATCGGCGGGATGCAGCTCTTCAAAGCCGAGGTGCCCGGCCCGCAGGCCGACAAGCTCACGCCGCGCGTCCGCGAGACGGCCAAGCGCCTCTGGGGCATCTACCTGGGCCTGACGGTGATCGAGGTGCTGCTGCTGCTCCCGGCGATGAGCCTCTTCGACGCCGTCAACCACGCCTTCGCCACGATGGCGACCGGTGGGTTCTCTACCGAGAACGGCTCCGTCGGGCAGTACGGCTCGGCCTACGTAGACGGGGTCATCACCGTGTTTATGATTCTCGCGGGGATGAACTTCGCGCTGCACTACGGGCTGCTGCACGGGCGCATCGGGTCCATCCTCAAGAGCGAGGAACTGCGCGTCTACGCCACCATTCTGCTCGTCGCGACGGCGCTGCTGACCGTGGTCCTCTGGGAGCCCGCGCAGGTCGTCTTCCCCGATCCCGTGACGCTCGATGGCGAGGTGGTGACCGGCGAGGGTTTCCAGGTGGGGGCGGATGGCGTGACCGCCGAGGAATCGGAGACGACGCCAGAGGACCGTGCGGGCGCGGAGGCGATGGGCGGCGGGGCCGAGTTCGGCGCCGAAGAAACTCGCGGGCGGCGCGTCGTCCGCTACGATTCGTTCTGGGATTCGCTCCGCTACGCCGCCTTTCAGGCCGCGGCCATCATCACCACGACCGGCTTCGGCACGGCTGACTACGAGCTGTGGCCGCCGCTCGCCATCGGCATCATCTTCGCCCTCTTCTTCGTC
>JABDIZ010000094.1 GCA_013003465.1 Rhodothermaceae bacterium | reverse complement strand
GGGCGGAGGATGCCGATCCTCCGCCCCACTTCTATTCGAGACTTCAGTGCTGCTGGACGATACGTCCCGCCTTGTCTACTCGCTCTCTTCCAGCCGGAGGTCCTTGGCCCGGAGCTGAAGCGTGGTGCGGCCGTTCCAGTGGTTCTCCTCCACGCAGAAAGCCAACTCGATGGGCCGCCCGCGCCGCACACTCATCAACGCCGTGTCCAGCCTGTCGCCGAGGCCGAAGCCGATGACGGAGAACGGCGTCCCGCCTTCGCGCTGCACGACGCGCAGCTTGAGGTGGTTGCCGTCCGCGCCGACGGTGGTGGGCTGCCCGAGGATGCGGAGGTCGCGCCCCCAGAAGAGTGGGCGTGGATTGTCCGGCCCAAAGGGCCCGAACTGCGCCAGCACCCGCCAGAACCGGTCATCCACATCCATCAGGTTGAGGCGCGCGTCGAACTCCAGCTCCGGCAGCAAGTCGTCGGGGTCCGCGACGACCTCTGCGATGGCGGCATGGAGGCGGGTGCGCAGTTCGGGGACGTGGTCCACGGGCAGCGCCAGCCCTGCCGCGAACGCGTGCCCGCCGAAGCGTTCCAGCAGATCGGCGCAGGTGGCGAGGGCATCGTAGATCGAGAGCCCTTTGACTGAGCGTGCGGAGCCTTTCGCCAAGCCATCCTTGCCGGTCGTCAGCAACACCGCTGGGCGATGGAAGTGCTCTGCCACACGACTCGCCGTGATGCCGATGACGCCAGGGTGCCAGCCTTCATGGTGCAGCACGAGCGCCATCGGATCGGCCGCCATGAAGGTCTCAGCCAATTGCATCGCCTCGTCACGCGTCTGCATGTCGAGCTCACGCCGCTGCGTGTTGAGCGCCTCGATCTGATCGGCGAGTTGAGCGGCCTCCACCGGATCGTCCGCGATGAGGAGCTCCGTGGCGAGCGCGGCGTCGTCGAGGCGTCCGGCGGCATTGATGCGCGGGCCGAGGTTGAAGACGATGCGCGAGCAGGTGCAAGCCGTGAGGTCCACGTTGGCCCGCTCGGCGAGCATTACGAGCCCGAGGCGTGGGTGCGTGCAGAGCCGCCGCAGCCCTTCGCGCATCAGAATGCGGTTCTCGTCCACCAACGGCACGATGTCGGAGGCCGTCGAGACGGCTACGAGGTCGAGGTAACGCCAGGCGTCTTCGGGCGGACGACCGAGCACCTGCAAGGTCGCCTGCACCAGTTTGAAGCCCACGCCGCAGCCCGAGAGCCCATCGAAGGGATACGCACAGTCGTCGCGCTTGGGATCAAGCACGGCGACGGCATCAGGGAGCGTAGGCCCTGGCGTGTGGTGATCGCAGATGACGAGGTCAAGGCCTTTGCTCTTCGCGTAGGCGGCCTCGTCCACGGCCGTGATCCCGCAATCGAGCGCGACGATCAGGCCGGCACCGATGTCTGTGGCGTGGTCGATGCCCTCCTCGCAGAGTCCGTAGCCGTGGAGGAAACGGTTGGGGATGAAAAACTCCGCCTCGACGCCATGGTCGCGCAGGAAGAGCGTCATGAGCGCCGTTGAGGTGGTGCCGTCTACGTCGTAGTCGCCATAGACGAGCACGCGCTCGCCCGCCTCGATGGCGCGGGCGACGCGCTCGGCGGCGTGGTCCATGTCCTGCATCAGAAACGGATCGTGCAGGCCCTCGAGCCCCCCGCGGAAGAAGTGGCGTGCTTCGTCGAACGAGGCCACGCCGCGCAAGGCCAGCGAGCGGGCCAGCGGCTCGGGCAGGCCATTCAGTTGGTCACCGAGGGCGGCCACGAGGGCCTCGTCCTCAATAGGCTGGAGGGTCCAGCGAAAGGCAGTCCGGGTAGCAGTCTCCATACGCAGCCGACGAGGCACTCCAACAACTGACACAACGGCGCGCAATATAAGGGCAGGCCTGTGCCAGCAGACCGTCGCCTAAAACCGACGCGGCGGGCGCGGCGCCGTCTTCCAGAGCAGCGACACGGCGAGCACACCCAGCGCCGCACCAGCCAATATCCAGACGAGCGGAAACCGATGTCCGCCCAACTCCAGCACGAGCAGACGCGGCAACCCCAGCTTCTTCACCAGCGCCACGCCGACCACGGCCCCGATGAAACCGCCCGCCAGCACCACAAGGCAACCGCTCATCGAGTACCGGAAGATCATCCAGCCCAGCGCCGAGCCAAACCCCGCAATCAGCACGAGCAAGACGAGAATCAGCGGGTCCACAGCGACGAAACAAATACGGAACAGAAGCAGGCCAGCAATTTACGCGGTCAGCCTGGTCACTCGGCGGTCGCAGCTTCCAGCAGTTCGACGATGTGCCGATGCCCCCGCAGCCGGGCCGTATCGATAGGACGGCGCCCCACATGGTTCGCTGCACTCGGATCCGCCCCCGCCTCTAGGAGGGCCGCAAGCGCTTCGACGGAACCGTTCTCGGCGGCGTGGTGCAGCGGTGTGAAGCCTGTCAGATTACGGGCTTCCAGATCGGCGTCGTGCTCGATCAGCACTGCGATGACCTCAACGCGGTTGTGCCAAGCCGCCCAGTTAAGTGCCCGCCGCCCGTTGCGACTGCGGCGCGTATCTAGAGCGTTGATGTCGGCCCCATCATTCAGGGCCGTGACAATGGCGGTCGTGTCACCGGCGATAGCGGCATCCCAGAGGCGGTCCTGCGCGGTGGGCTGGGCGAGCGCGTATGGCACGAGGGGGAGAATCAGGGCGAAGAGCAGTCCGGCTCCGGCAATGCGTGTCATGAGATTCCTCAGTGTGTGTGAAGAGCACAACATTCTGCACTCAACGGATGCGGGTCGGCGCGAGTTACAGCCGACCGTCTCCGATTCCCCGCGTTCTTCGCCCCATCCCGGGCACGCGCGCCCTAGCTTGGCAGTTCTTCATAGGGGTGCGGCACGACGCTGCGCCCCTATCGCTTTCTCGGACGCCCCGATCCCATGCAGCAGGACCAGCTCCGCAATGTCGCCATCATCGCTCACGTCGACCACGGAAAGACCACCCTCGTGGACTCGCTCCTCTGGCAGAGCGGCACCTTCCGCGACAACCAGGAGGTCGCTGAGCGGGTCATGGATTCGATGGACCTCGAACGCGAGAAGGGCATCACCATCATGGCTAAGAACACGGCCGTGCGCTACCGCACTGCCGACGGCCAGGACGTAAAGATCAACATCGTCGATACACCCGGCCACGCCGATTTCGGCGGCGAGGTGGAGCGCACGCTCCGCATGGTGGACGGCGTGCTGCTGCTCGTGGACGCCGCCGAGGGGCCGCTCCCGCAGACGCGCTTCGTGCTCTCGAAGGCGCTCGCCCTCGGCCTCCCAACGGTCGTCGTCATCAACAAGATTGACCGGCAGGACGCCCGCCCTGAGGACGTCCTGAACGAAGTCTACGACCTGTTCATCGACCTTGACGCCGACGAGCACCAGATCGAGTTCGCCGTCATCTACGCCGTGGCGCGCGACGGGCAATGCACGACGGATCTCGACCAGCCCCTCGGTGACCTCAAGCCTATCTTCGACGCCATCGTCGAGACCATCCCAGGTCCGACCGGCGACCGAGAAGGTCCGCTCCAAGTGCTCGTCACCGACGTAAAGCCGGACGCCTACCTCGGCCCCATCGCCATCGGCCGTGTTATCAACGGCACGCTCAAAGAAAAGCAGCGCGTTCTCCTCTGTGGCCGCGACGGTGCGCAGAAACCCGCCCAGGTAGCGGCACTGTTCGTCAACGAGGGCCTCGACAGAGCCCCCGTCACGGAGGCCGGAGCGGGCGAGATCGTCCACGTCGCAGGCGTGCAGGGCATCGGCCTGGGCGAGTCCATCGCCGATGCCGAGGACCCGCAGCCGCTCCCGACGCTCCACGTCGATGAGCCGACGCTCTCGATGGAGTTCCGCATCAATGACTCGCCGTTCGCCGGGCGCGAAGGCAAGTTCGTCACGAGCCGCAACCTCCGCGACCGGCTCCTCCGCGAGGGCGAGGCCAACCTCTCGCTCCGCATCGAAGAGACCGACAGCGCGGACCGCTTCCTCGTTTTCGGGCGCGGCGAACTGCAACTCGCCATCTTGATCGAGCAGATGCGCCGCGAGAGCTACGAGTTCGCCGTCGGCATGCCGCAGGTCATCACGAAGGAGGTCAACGGCAAGCTCCACGAGCCCTTCGAGAGCGCCACCATCGACGTGGCCGAGGACTACATGGGCGTCGTGATCGAGAAGCTCGGGATGCGCAAGGGCCAGCTCGCACAGATGACCAACCACGGCTCAGGCCGCGTCCGCATGACGTTCGAGATCCCGGCGCGCGGGCTCATCGGCTACCGCACCGAGTTCCTGACCGACACCAAGGGCACCGGGCTGCTGACGCACCTCTTCGACGGCTACCGCCCGTGGGCCGGGCCGATCACGCACCGCGCCTCGGGCGCGCTCGTCGCCGACCGGCCCGGCAAGGCAACGCCGTACGCCATCGTCAGCCTGCAGGAGCGCGGCCAGCTGTTCGTCGCACCGACGGAAGAAGTCTACGGCGGCATGATCATCGGTGAGAACGCGCGCGACGAGGATCTGGAGGCCAACATCACCAAGGAGAAGAAGCTGACGAACCACCGCGCCGCCTCGGCCGACAACTTCGAGAAGATCGACCCGCCGCGCCGCCTCTCGCTGGAAGAGGCCATCGAGTTCATCCGCGAGGACGAACTGATCGAGGCGACGCCGGGGGCCATCCGCCTCCGCAAGCGCCACCTCGACCCGCACGAGCGCAAGCGCGCCACCAACGCGCGCAAGGCCGACGCCTTGACGTAACGGCGAAATAAACGGGCGCGGGCAAGCAACGAGTGGACGGGCTCGTTGTCTGGGTATCACCCACTCACGCTCTAGCGCCATGACTCCGTCCCCGCTCGATACGATCCACGTCGCCCGCCCCTGCTCGGCCGATTGGGAGGCGATGATCGGCACCGACCGCATTCGTCACTGCGCCGACTGCAATCTGAATGTCTACAACCTCTCCGCGCTGAGTGCCGCAGAGGCTCAAGCGCTCGTTGACGAGACAGAAGGACGGCGCTGCGTCCGCTTCTATCGCCGTGCCGACGGCACCATCCTGACGCAGGACTGTCCAGGCGAGCCCGTTGATCTCGCTCGCGAGCGCCTCAACGGCGCGCTCTTTACGCTCATCCTGCTCGGCGCCTGGCTCACGGCGCCTCCGCTGATGGATGCAGTCTGGGGAGTGGCGAACCGCGGCCTGGAATCGGCTGCGCATGTACTAAGCGACCTCGGTAACAGCGGGGCCGGTGGAGGCGAGTGGGTAGCCGGTGAACCCATGATGGAGCTTCCGGTACTAGGGATGGTGGCCCCTCCAGAGAACGGGCCCCCTCCACCGCCCGCACCTGCGTGGAGGTAACCCGCAGGCCAAGCCATCGGGGTTAGCTTTCGGGCTTTCTAGAAAAGCCCCTTTCGCCCCGGTGTTTCCGTTCGACCTGCTGCCCTACTGGGACCGCGCCGCCCTCGACCGCGCCCTGCCTCCACGGAAGGGCCGCGATGCCTTCGTGGAGCTGCACAACCTGATCGCGGCGGCGGAGAGCCCGCACGA
This sequence comes from Rhodothermaceae bacterium, assembly GCA_013003465.1. Taxonomy (GTDB): domain Bacteria; phylum Bacteroidota; class Rhodothermia; order Rhodothermales; family Rubricoccaceae; genus JABDIZ01. Next base: position 4,147 of record JABDIZ010000094.1, on the reverse strand, counting down.
TTTCGGCCCGGACGATCTGCGCCGCATCGGGCGCCAGCACGGCGTGGACCTGCGAACGACGTTTACCGGCGAGCGGCGCGGATTGTACGCGGAGTACCTGGACCACTGCCTCGGCCACGAGAATCTCACGGACGAGGATCGCGCGATGCTCGCCCACCTCGCGCGCGCCCTCTGGCTCAGTGCGGATGACCTGCGAGTGATCCACGAGCAGGCCTTTGGACGCACCGTCTCGTCAATCATCGCCGACGACTGCCTCTCCCTGGAAGAGCGCTTGCTGCTCTACAAACTCCAGCACACGCTGCATCTTGATCCTGGAGAAGCCAACGAGGTCTACGAAACGATGGCGCGGGAAAAACTCCTCGTCACCGTCGCCCGCGCGCTCTGCGATGGCGAGCTGAGCACCGAGGAAGCAGAGGAAATCGAGGCGTTGGAAGCGCGCCTCGACGTTCGCGTGCCCGAACGTGTCGAGGTCATGCTCGACCGAGCCGCGCGGCGCTGGCGCCTCCGCCACGGCGCCTTGCAGCCTACCGATGTATTCGTACGCTTACTCCCCGGCGAGTTCGGGTACTTCAGCACGCCGGGCTGGTGGCGGGAGTTGAACTATGCCCGACTCCGCGTCCTGCTAGGCCAGTACCGCGACAAGATCCATCGGGGGGAGACCGCGGATCTCTACATCCCGGAGAAAGCCTTCCTCGGGCGCAAGCCCCACGATGGCCATATCGAGATCACAAATAAGCGGCTGGCCTTGCTCCGGGGGAACGATGAGCCTGTCCTCTACAGCCTCTTCTCGTTAGTCGGCGTAGAACGGTATGCTAACGGCGTGCGTATCTCCGTCAAGGGCGACCGCACGTTCGTGCTCAACGCGGGCAGCGACACCAAGACGCTCTACGCCGTACTCTACCGCGCGCTGCATCCGGGTCGCGCGCTTCCTCATGGTGGCTGAGTCTTAGAGGACGCCGTTCTGCTCGGCCCAGGCCTTGAGCGAGGCCCGCTGCTCCTCGGTCAGGTCGCGCGGAATCGAGATCTGCACCTCGACGTAGAGGTCGCCGGTGTTCTTGGCGGTGCGGATGCCCTGGCCCCGCAAGCGAAGGCGCTCGCCCGGCTGCGTGCCCGGAGGGATCTGCACCTTGATCGTCTTGCCGTAGGCGTTCGTGATGGAACGCGTCGCGCCGAGGATAGCCTCCATCGCCGAGATCGTTTCGACGAGGTGAAGGTTGTCGCCCTCGCGGCGGAAGCGCGCGTTGGGCTCCACCCGGAAGGTGACATACAGATCGCCGCGCTCGCCGGAAGGCCCGGCCCCGCCGCCATGCCCCTTGAGGCGAATCTTGAAGCCGGAGCGGACGCCCTCCGGGATGGTGATCCGGATGGGCTCGCCGTCGGCGAGCTTCAGTTCGGTCTTGCCGCCGCGCAGCGCCTGATCGAATGAGAGCCGCACCTGCGTTTCCACATCGCGACCACGCGCCGGGCGCCGGGTCGTGCGCGGCTCATCGGAGAAGATCTGTGAGAAGAACGAGCCGAAACCGCCCGCATCGTCCTCTCCTCTCTGGCTCCCAAAGAGGTCGCTCAGATCCACATACTCACCCGCGTAGCCGCCTGGACCAGGCTGCGCTCGGAAATCACCGTACCCGGCAAAGGGGTTGCGGCGTGCCTGATCGTACGCCTTGCGCTTCTCGCCGTCTGAGAGAATGTCGTAGGCTTCCTGAATGGCTTTGAACCGTTCCTCCGCCTCCGCATCGTCAGGATTGCGATCCGGGTGGTAGGTTCGGGCCAGGCGACGGTACGCTTTCTTAATTTCCGCGGCACTCGCGCCTTCCTCGACCTCTAGAGCCTGATAGTAGTCGGTGATCTCAGCCATGGGAAGCGACGGGACAATGGGCGGCAGGTTCTGACGACTTGCCAGCCCATCCGTTAGATGCTTTGTTTACTCGTCCTATGGCTCAGTTTCGCACAGACCGTGCCATGACTTAAATCCGCCGAAATGACACCTTTGCCTACGTCCATCCGCACACTACTCGTCGCCAACCGAGGCGAGATCGCCATTCGCGTGCTCCGAACCTGCCGCGAGCGCGGTATTCGCACGGTGGCTGTCTATTCTGAAGCCGACGCCTCCGCGCTACATGTCCGCATGGCCGATGTAGCCGTGCCCGTAGGACCGGCCCCGTCGAGCCAGTCCTACCTCGTACAGGAGCGTATCCTGGAGGCCGCAAAAGCCACCGGCGCGGATGCCATCCACCCCGGCTACGGCTTTCTTTCGGAGAATGCGGCCTTCGCGGAGGCCTGTGCCGAGGCGGGGATTCTGTTCGTTGGCCCACCGCCCGAGGCCATCCGCACGATGGGCGACAAGACCGAGGCACGCCTGCTGATGCAGCAAGCCAACGTCCCGATGGCCCCGGGCACTACCGACGCCGTCCAGGACGAGGCCGAAGCCGAGCGCATCGCGGCCGAGATCGGATATCCAGTGCTCGTCAAAGCAGCGGCCGGGGGCGGCGGCAAAGGCATGCGCGTCGTCGAACGCGCGGACGAGTTTCAATCGGCGCTTCGCGGCGCGCAGAGCGAGGCGCTCAGTGCCTTCGGCGACGGGCGCGTGTTCATCGAGAAGTTCTTCACCCAGCCGCGCCATATCGAATTCCAGGTGTTCGCCGACACGCACGGCAACGCCGTCCACCTCTTCGAACGTGAATGCTCCATTCAACGGCGGCATCAGAAGGTGATCGAGGAAGCCCCAAGCGCTATCCTCACGCCGGAACTGCGCGCGGAGATGGGTGCTGCCGCCGTCAAGGCCACACTGGCGTGCGGCTACGTCGGCGCCGGGACCGTCGAATTCCTATTCGACGAGGGACAGTATTACTTCCTGGAGATGAACACACGGCTGCAAGTCGAGCACCCGGTCACCGAGGCCATCACGGGGCTCGACCTCGTGGCGGAGCAGCTCCGCGTCGCCGAGGGCGAGCCCCTCGGGTACACGCAGGACGACTTGACGATGCACGGCCATGCCATCGAGTCGCGCGTGTACGCGGAGGACGTGAAAGCAGGCTTTCTCCCGGCCCCGGGACCGCTGCTGCGGCACCGTCCGCCGTCCGGCTTCGGCGTCCGCGTAGACGCCGGCGTCGAGGAAGGCGACACGGTGCCGGTCCACTACGACCCCATGATCTCGAAGCTTTCGACCTGGGCTCCGACACGTGAAGCAGCTATCGCCCGAATGGATCGGGCCCTCGCGGAGTACGACATCGCGGGCGTCGAGACGACAATACCCTTCTGTCGCTTCGTGATGCAGCACGAAGCCTTCCGTTCGGGCGACTTCAACACGAGCTTTGTCGGCAAGCACTTTACGCCCGACGCCCTCGCTCCCGACGCGGAGACGCAGCGCGTGGCGGCACTGGCGGTGGGTCTTCTCAACTTTGAAGAGGCAAACGCTTCCGCGCCCGTGTTGAACGGACACCATGCGCCGGTCAGTCGCTGGGCACAACGCCGTCGGTGAGGCTCCAAACAATCCAAAGAAAAAGCCCCGTTGCCAGCAGGCAACGGGGCTTTCGAGGGCGAACCCTCCTAGGGACTTGGCGGCGACCTACTCTCCCACCTTTCGGCAGTACCATCGGCGCTGTGGGGCTTAACGGCTCTGTTCGGAATGGGAAGAGGTGGGACCCCCACGCTGTAGCCACCAAGAAATGGATGACATGCTGATCAGCCGTAGTAGAACCAAATGGCTCTTGATGTGAAGGGAAACCCTTCAGAAGGCGTAGCCTTCCACCGTGTTCTCGCCGAGCCCGAGAGTTGCTACCCGAAGGCAAGCCTCCGTGTAGCGCGAAATACTCTGGACGCGCACAAGTGTCGTAGTGAAAGAAAGTCTAACGGGTAATTAGTACGGCTCGGCTGCACATGTCGCCATGCTTCCACCTGCCGCCTATCGACGTCCTCATCTAGAACGACCCGTAGGGGAAATCTCATCTCGTGGTGGGCTTCGTGCTTAGATGCTTTCAGCGCTTATCCCTTCCCGACATAGCTACCCTGCGATGCAGCTGGCGCCACAACAGGTACACTAGAGGTCAGTCCGTCTCGGTCCTCTCGTACTAAAGACAGCTCCACTCAAATTTCCTACGCCCGCAGCAGATAGGGACCGAACTGTCTCACGACGTTCTGAACCCAGCTC
>JABDIZ010000089.1 GCA_013003465.1 Rhodothermaceae bacterium | reverse complement strand
CGCTCCGGCGGCTCCTCGCAGATGATCCGGGCGACCTCGTGCAGCAGCCGGGTCGGGATCCGGTACGGGCGGCGGCCAGTGAGCAGTTCGTAGAGGAGAACCCCGAGCTGGTAGACGTCGGTGGCCGTCGTGACCGGTTCGCCGCGGACCTGCTCGGGGGCGGCATACTCGGGCGTCATCGGTCGGAGGCCAGAGCGTGTCAGCGGTGGGCGCGCCGTTTCGTTGAGAAGCTTGGCGATCCCGAAGTCGAGCAGCTTCACCTGCGGAGCCCCCTCTGCATCGTCCGTCACAAAGACGTTCGACGGCTTGAGGTCCCGGTGGACGATGAGGTTGCGGTGGGCATAGGTCACGGCGGCGCAGACATCGAGGAAGAGCAGCAGCCGGGCCTCGACGCCGAGGCGGCGGGCGTCGCAGTGGTCGGTGATCGGCATGCCCTCGACGAATTCCATCGCTAGCCACGGCAGGCCCGCCTCGGTGAGGCCGCCGTCGAGGAGGCGAGCGATGTGCGCGTGCTCAAGGCGTGCAAGGATCTGCCGCTCAGCCTCGAAGCGGCGTCGGACCTCCTCTGCAACCGGCCCCGGGTGCAGCAGCTTGACCGCGACGGTCTGGGAGAAGGCACCGTCGGCGCGCTCGGCGCGGAAGACGGTGCCCATCCCCCCTCGCCCTACGGCCTCCACCAGCCGGTACGGCCCTACCCGCTCGCCGGGGCGGGGGGCTGACACCCGTGCGGCGGGCGTTTCGAGAAAGGTGCTGGCGTCGGCGTCGGCGGCGAGGAGGCGCTCCAGTTCCCGCCGCAACGCTGGGTCCTCGGCTCCCACCGCGTCGAGGAACGCATCACGCTCGGCAGGCGGCAGCGCGAGTGCTCGTGCGAAGCGCGCGTCCAGGTCAGGCCATCGTCGGAAAGGGTCGGGGTCCATCAGCCGTCGTCGTGGAGGAGGCGGTAGAGGTAGGCTTTGGCGCGCCGCCAGTCCCGCTCGACCGTGCGGACGGAGGACCCCAGCACCTCGGCCGTCTCTTGGACCGAGAGCCCCCCGAAGAAGCGGCACTCGACGACGCGCCCGAGACGCTCGTTGAAGGCCTCGAGGTGGTTGAGTGCCTCGTCCACCGCGAGCAGGCCCTCGGCATCGGTGGCCGCCACGGCGAGGGCCTCGTCGAGCGTGACCTGCCGGCGGCGGGTCTGGCGCTTCTCGGCGTTGCGGCGGCGGGCGTGGTCCACGAGAATCTGGCGCATGGCTTTACAGGAGACTGCGTAGAAATGGGTTCGGCTCCGCCACGCCACCCGCGCCGGGTCTACGAGCTTGAAGTACGCCTCGTGGACCAGCCCGGTGGGGGAGAGCGTGTGGCCGGGTCGCTCGCCGCCAAGCTCGCGCTGAGCGATCCGGTGCAGCTCCTCGTAGACGAGCGGCCAGAGGCGCTCGGTGGCCGCGTCGTTGCCCGACGCTGCGTCGTGCAGGACCCCTGTGATGTCGTGCGTTGCCATACTCGCAAAAGCGCTTGGCTTTCCTGGTTGTATAGAGAACGCAAGGTGGCGGCTCGGACGGCCAGACTGCGCATCAGAGGATGAACCCGCCATGTCTGGCGGGGCGCAGCAATGTCAAACAAACCCGCATTCCCGTCATGGCACGCACTCGGTTCCTGTTTTCCTTTGTTCTGCTCCTGCTCACAAATCCTCTCCAGGCTCAGTCACCGGAGGCGCACAAAGCGATCATCCTCGCCTTCAACGAGGCCGTCAACGACCGCGCCTTCGACCGGCTCAGCGCGCTCGTAAGAGCCGACTTCGTCCGGCATGGCCCGGCCCCGGCCGGGGCCCAAGTCCGCAGTCGCGACGCGTTCATCGCCTATCTCCAGAGCAATCACGTGGTCTTTCCGGACGAGCGCGTGGAGATGCACCGGCTCGTGGCCGAGGGCGAATACGTGGGCTTCTGGGCCACATACCATGGCACGCAACGAGAACCCATGCCGACACCGATGGGGGTGCTTCCGGCTACCGGCCGTCCCGCGGAGATGCCCTTCAGTGGTCTGTTCCGCCTGGAGGATGGGCAGATCGCTGAGCTGTGGGTGACGTGGGACAACCTCGGCATCCTTTCTCAACTCGGCCACTTCCCGCCCGGCGACAAGCCGGCGGATGCCGAGGCGGCGGATGCCGAGGCGGCGCGTGCAGAGCTGTTGGCCGCAGATCGAGCGTGGGCCGCCGCGGCCGCCGCTGGCGATATCGAGCGGGTGACGTTCTTCTGGGCGGACGATGCCGTCAACTACTTCCCCGGGGCTCCGGTTGCTGAAGGAATCGGAGCGATCCGTGCCTTGGTGCAGAGAAATCGCTCCATGCCGGGCTTCTCGCTGTCGTGGGAGCCAGAGAGGGTGGTTGTGGCCCGGTCCGGTGAGATCGGCTACACGACGGGACCGTTCACGCTATCCCGTCGGAATCCCGAAGGCGCGCTGGTCACCCGGCGCGGGCACTACGTGTGCCTCTGGGAGAGGCAGGCTGACGGATCATGGAAGTGCGTTGTCGAAAGCTCCGTGTTCGGCCCAGACTCCGAGCCTTCGCAGAACTGAACTACGAGGATTTCACCTCGGCTCAAATACGAGAGGTATAGTCATGCACGAACAAATCCTACTCAGCCCGATGCAGCGAGTATGTTTCTACGTTGTGTTTAGCGTGCTCGTCGGCATGCCCGTTGCCGTAGCCCAGCAGGGACCAGGCCAGGCCCTGCAGTTCGCTCCCTCCCACTTTGCCGCGCACTACGGTGCGACAGGGCTCCCCGCAGGTGACGCCCCGCGCACGATGGAGATGTGGCTCGCCTTCAACACCTGCGGCTCGATCTGGGGCAGCATCCCCGGCGGCTACGGCAACCCG
>JABDIZ010000072.1 GCA_013003465.1 Rhodothermaceae bacterium | reverse complement strand
GATCATGGTTGGGTCGGCCCAGGCGAGCGTGCCCGGCGCCGTGCGGTTGTGCAGCCAGACGCTCTTTTCCGAGGCGGGAAGCGCCAGCAATTCCACCGTCTCAGTGGCCAGTTCGTTGACATCGATCCACTCGGGACGGCAGCGCATCTGGCCCGTCTGCAGGCGCGCCCATTCCAGCAGGTTGATGAGCATCGTGTAGAGGTATTCCGCCGAGCGGTGCATCAGCCCTGCCATCTCCACCAACTCGCGATCCATGTGGTGGTCGAGGCGCGTTTCGGCGACTTCGGTCAGGCCGAGGAGCGCGCCCATCGGGCCGCGCAGGTCGTGGGAGATGACCGAGAAAAACGTGTCTTTGGCCTTGCTCGACTGCTCCTGCTCCACGGCGAACTCGACGAGGCGGGCCTGTGCCATCTCGCGCTCGGCGAGGACCTCCTTGAGTTGCCGGTTGGCCTCAGCCAGCTCGTTGGCCGAGGCGATCCAGCCACGCGCCACCTGGTAGCCGAAGTAGCCGACGAGCCCGATGAAGGCGAAGGTGATCCACTGCAACGCGTCGAGGCCTTCGAAGGCCATTACCACCTCCGGCGCCATCGCGTCGATGGGACCGAGGCGTGTCCAGCCGAAGTAGCGCACGAGCAACACGTAGCCCGCGAGGCCGAAGAGCACGACGCTGAAGGCAAAGGCGATGCGGCCGGGCGAGAGCGTCGCGGGGCGGTGTGGCTCTAATCCGGCCTCGCGCTTCCATCGTTCCACCCACGGGCTCGCCACGATGAGGATCGGCGCGACGATCAGCACATCCTGTAACAGACTTCCCAGCCACCAGCCCTGCCACGTGGCCAGGGTCTCCATGCGCGAGAGGTCCATCGCATAGGACCAGACGAAGGCCCCGGCGGAGGAGGTCAGCACCGAGACAAAGGCGATGACGACAAAAAAGACGAGGGCCGCCGGGGTGCGCAGCGAGGTCGAGACAGGGGCGGCCTGGAAGGCTAGCACGAGGACACCGAGGCCCAGCGGATCGGCGAGCCCGAGCACGAGCGCCCAGCCCGGTCCGATGCCTGCCGCCAGCGCCAGCACCACCTGCGAGACGAACAGCGGGACGGCACCCCACCAGTACCCGAACCAGATCGCCCAGAGCGTCGCGAAGACGAGTGGCAGGTAGAGCGTCAGGTGCACCACGTTGCCCTGGACCTCCAGTGGCATCGCGGAGACAAGCAACGCCAGCAAGCCACTCGCGACCATCGGCCCCAGCATGAGTAGCCAGGCGTTGAACACCACGCGCGGCCCCGCCTCGTCGCGCCGCATGTAGAGGCGGACCGGCGAAACCGGCGCGTAGGCGAAGGCCGTAGACGGAGGGGTGATGGCGGAGGCGGCGGACATGGCGGTTGCCTCGGATATCGGCCGATTCTCCCGTGTCTAAAGGCCGACCTACGGCTTTCGCGCTACGATGAACCCATAGCGCATCGCGCCCGTCGCGTAGGCCAGCCGAATGCGCAGCAGCGTCGCGGTGAACACGCGGTCACGGCGGCGGGCATCGCGGAGGAATTGGCGCCATTCCGGCTTCCGAATCAGACCCGCGGCCACCCGGCGGATGCAGATCGTCCACGTCTTGGCCACCTGCGCACTCCAGTCCGCCTCGTGCTCGATGACGAGCCCCGCCGCTTCGAGCCACGCGCGGTTCTCGGCCGCCGTACCCATCCCGTGCAGGCGTCCCTCGCGGCAGATCGGCTCCAGCAGGTGCCGGACTTCCCATGCGCGTGGGTTTTCGCGGGCCATCCAGATGCAGGCCGTGAGCCGTCCGCCCGGTTTCAGCACGCGCGCCATCTCGGCAAACACGCGTGGGCGCTCCGGCATGTGCGTCGTGCTCTCGATGGCGAGCACGGCGTCGAACGCGTCGTCGGGCAGCCCGTTGGCGAGCCAGTCGCGCACGAGGATCTCCGGCACAGGCGCACCCTCGGGGAGGGGCTGCTCCCGCGCGTATGCCGCTTGCGCCTCCGAGAGAGTGAGGCCGGCCACGTGCGCGCCGCGATGCCGCGCGAGCCAGCGCGCCGTGCCCCCGTAGCCGCAGCCCACGTCGCACACGCGGTCGCCCGCCGCGATCTGTGCGGCGTCAGCCAGCTGCTCGATCAGGGCCTCCGTCGCCTCTGCCACGGACGCCTTCCCCTGGACAAAAAAGCCGTGGTGGACGTGCTCGCCCCACACTTCGCGGTAGAACGCATCGAGTTCGTCGTAGTGATGCCCGACGGCGTCGTGCGCGAGATCGGCGCGGGGGACGATCACGGGGCGGGGCGGTCCGAAAGCACGGCGAGGTAGGCCGGCCACGGCCCTACCTCGTCGGTGTACTGCTTGGCCATGACGCGACTGATCTGGGCGATGTGCCCCAGGTCGTGCACGGTCCAGGCCGCGAGCAGTTGGCCGAGCGTGACAGGGCCGAGCTCGGGATGCGTACCGCGCTTGTCGAAATCGTCCTTGCTGAGCCGCAGATCCCGGAGCGCTTTGAGGTTTTGCGCACGCAGCGTCGCAAACTCATCGAGCAGATCGTTGAGTGGCCGCCCCAGGTTGGCTCTTTGCTGCGCGAAGCGATCGTACGGCTCGAAGGGCTGCGCGGGGCCGTGCGTCAGGATGATGCGCGTGCGCGGAATCCAGTCGGTTTTCTCGCCGTGGATGAGGTGCCCGACTACATCGAACGGGCTCCACGTCTCCGGGCCTTCGTTTTCCATCGTCCAGTCGTCGGGTAGGCCGCGCAGGAGCGTATCGAGGACCGCGGGCGTGCGCTCCAGGAGGGCGAGGGTGTGGTCGAGATCGAAGCGCATTGGTCAATCGGTGGCGAGGAGACGTACCAGGGCAGCGAGCATCGCGCGCTGGTGGTCGTGGTGCCCATGCTCGGCTTCCACGTTGACGTAGGGCCAGCCGTAGGCTGCCGCAAGGACCGAGAGGGAGCCGTCGTCCGTCACGCTGGCGTTGTTCTGAAGCACGGTGTTGAATCCGTCCTCGGCGAGCGCGGTGTAGAGGGCGAGGTCGGTGGCGAAGAAGAAGTCGTCCGGGTCGCCCTCCGGCTGGAGGAAGACGGCGGCGGCATCGTCGGCGTACTCGCCGTCCGGCGTGTAGCTGAGGGCCGAGTAGCGATCTGGCGTGTTGTTGTGCAGCGTGACCACGACGCCCTCGGGCGCAAAAACGGCGAGCACGGAATCCGCGAAGGCCCGCACGGCAGCGGCGGCGGCGGGCGTGTAGGTGCTCTGCGCCTCCAGCGTCCGGCGGATGCCCACGCGCGAGAACATGCGGTTGGGATCGAACCGGTACGCCTGTCCGTCGAGCGCGAAGGCGACGTTTCGATTGCCCTGCGCCTGGAGGTCTACGAGGCGCCCACCGTCTGCCTCAATGAAGGCCAGGCCAGCTTCTACGGCGGTGTTTTCATCGTCGTGCAGGACGAGCGCGTTGAGCACGCCGCCCGGCTTTTCGTGGACGGCCAGCGTCACCGTCGAGTCGCCGAGCAGCACCGTGTGCAGCACCGTGCGGATCGAGTCCACCGGCCTCGGCGCAGCGGATTCGGGTTGCGCCTCAGCGCAGCCGATAGTCGCTGCGAGCAGCAGATACAGGGTCCAGCGAAGCATCACTCTTCCTCCACGGGTTCGGCCCGGTCGGGCATGACGGTGGCAACGGCCTCCATGACTTCGCTTACAAACCCGTCTAGGTCCATGCCGGGCGTCCACCGGACCTGGCGGCCTGCGTCTTCGTGTAGACGCATCCAGTGGGCGAGGATGCGGATCTCGTCCACGTCGGCGCGCTCGAACCGGTCGGGCGGCGCGACCGACGCATCGAACGGCTCGGCGAGGATCGTGCGCAAGGCCTCGGTGCGGATGTCGGGAGGCACGTCCACGCGTTGGTCCAGCCGCCCGTAGCGAATCAGGAAGAGTTGCGCGCCGCCCTCCTCCCCGGCCAGCGGCTCCACGAGCACGGCGTGGTGGTCGTGGATGGCGGAGGCGATCTGGCGCTGCCGCCCAAGCGTCCGCTGCAGCCGCCGGAGTTGATCGCGGTACCACCCGGCCGACTCGTAGTCGCGGACGGCGGCGGCAGCGTTCATCGCCTCCTCGACGGTCTCCAACGCCGTCTCGTCCTGGCCCGTCAAAAACTCGCGCACTTGCTCCACCACAAGGTCGTAGAGCGCCGCCCCCTCGCCCCCGCTGCACGGCGCTGTGCAGCGGCCCATCTCGTAGTAGAGGCAGGGCCGTCCGAGGTTGAACACCGGGTCGTCGCACTCACGGATGGGAAAGAGGCGCTGGACGAGTTCGAGCAGTTCTTCGGCCTGCCCGCGCCGCCCGACCGGCCCGTAATATTCGGCGCCATCGGTGGCGATGCGGGGCGTCCAGGTGATCGACGGGTAGGCGTGCGTGGTATCGAGGCGGAGGAACGGGTAGTCGCGGTAGCGGCGCTGCGCGCGGTTGTAGACCGGCAGCAGGGTCTTGATCTTCTTCGACTCCACGAGGAGCGCCGCCAGTTCGGTGCCGGTTTCCTCCCACGTCACGTCGCGGACGTCGCGGAGGAGCTTGCGCGTCTTGGGCGGGTGGTTGTCCACGCCCGCGAAGTAGCTGCGGACACGGTTTTTGAGGCTCTTCGCCTTGCCGACGTAGATGACACGGCCCCGCCGGTCGCGCATGAAGTAGACGCCGGGGCGATCCGGCAGGTCGGGCAGAATCGTCTCGCGGATGCGGGCCAGATGCGTAGGCTCGCGGCGCGTCTCGCGGTAGCGCTTGCGCTGGAAGTCGAGTAGGTCTTCCACGGTCTCGACGCCGAACTCGGCGCGCAGCCGCTCGATAAAGAGCAGCAGCAGTTGAGCTGTGGCTTCGGCGTCGCCGAGGGCGCGGTGCCGCCCGTTGACGGTGATGCCGAAGTGCTTGACGAGCCCGCTGAGGCCCTTCGAGGGGAGCGCCGAGAGCAGCCGCCGCGCAAGGCGCAGCGTGTCGAGCATCTCGTTGTGGAGCCCCGGCAACCCGGCGCGGTCGAGTTCGACTTCCAGGAAGCGCAGATCGAAGGGCAGGTTGTGTGCCACGAGGATGTCGTCGCCGAGGACCTTGAGGTAGTCGGGCAAGACCTCGGCGGCCGTCGGCTGGTCAAAGACCATGGCCGTCGAGATGCCGGTCAGGCGTGTGATGCGGCGCGGAACGTGACGCTCGGGGTTGATGAGCTGTTCGTAGCGCCCCACGATCTCGCCGCCCTGCACCGTCACGGCCCCGATCTCGATGATGCGGTCCTCGCCCGCCCGAGCTCCGGTGGTCTCGGTGTCGGTAACGACGAAGGTGGCGTCTTCGAGGCGCATCGGCGGTGTGGGAAACCGCAGAGAGTAAGGCTGGCGTGGTGACGGCGGCGTGGCAGTCTACGCCTCAACCGTCCTCCGAGGCTCCTGGTTCTGCCCAGGCAAACCCCATGAGGTCGAAGAGGATGCGTCCGACGGCGTCGTTGGGCAGATGCCCACGCAACCGCCCGCCGTCTGGCCCGAACGCGTAGAGGGTAATATCCACGGCGGTGTGACCGGTTGTCGTCCAGCCGATGCCTGCTCGCGCAGAGAGCACAGCGCTGATCGCTCGATCCAAGGCCGGACTATCCCCGGCCGCGTGGGCGGCCCGGAGTGCCGCAGCTTCGTCGGCGTTGAGGCTGTCCACGGCCGTGCCCTCGCGAACGACCGCCAGCACGTCATCGCCTGCACTGATTCGGGCGCGCATCGCCTCGCGGCTGGCCCGCGCGGTGCGGAGGACAGCAGGGTCCCAGGCATAAACGCCATCGCGACCAAGCGTCATGCCGCCCGTCTCGTGATCGGCGACGGAGACGACGAGCGTCTGGCCGTTCGCTTCGGCGAAGTCGAGCGCGCCCTGCACGGCGGCGTCGTAGGCGAGGATATCGTGGACGTGCCCGGCGAGATCGTTGCCGTGGGCGGCGTGGTCGATGCGGGCTCCTTCGATCATCAGAAGGAAGCCTTCCCGCTGCCCTTCTGTGCTCTGGCTGAGCAGGGCGAGCGCTTTCGTGGTCATCTCGGCGAGCGAGGGCTGTTGCGCGGGATCACGGTCAACCTCGTAGGCCATGTGGTCGTCGGCTAGTAGCGCCGAGGCAGGCGTAGCACGGAGGGCGTCGAATCCGTTGCGGTCGAGCGCGAGGGCATGGCCCTGGTGTTGCAGTTCTGTGCGAAGGTCTCGGCTATCGTCGCGGTCTCCCCCGTCTTCCTCTGGGACGAACATCCGGAGCCCTCCGCCGAAGAGCACCTCGACACCCGACGCGACTAGCTGCGCGGCGATGTCGAGCTCCTGCGACCGCTGGGGCACGTGGGCGGCGAACGAGGCCGGGGTCGCATGCGTAATCCGGCTCGTCGAGACGAGGCCGGTCGCCATCCCGCGCGCTTCGGCGGCGTCGAAGAGCGTCGTGCAGGGCCGCCCGAGCGTGTCTACAGCGATGGCTCTGTTGTAGCTCTTGATGCCGCAGGCGAAGGCCGTGCCTGCGGCGGCCGAATCGGTGACGCGGCTGTCCGTGGCGGCGGTCGAAATGCTGCCGGTCAGGATGCCGTCGAGGGCGAGCGGCCGGTCGGCGACGCCGCGGGCGAGCGTGGCCGAGGCCGGGCCGAAGCCGTCGGCGATCATGAGGATGAGGTTCTTCGGCCGCGCGTCGTCCTGCGCCTGTGCAGGCAGGGCGAGCGAGACGAGCAGGAGGAACAGCACGCTGCGGCGCATGGCGGAAGCGGAGAGTAGAATGCAAGGGTAACAACGTTGCGCTACCAACGCGCCACGGACCGCGAATTGCTGACGAGGCTTTCAATTCGCGGGTTCTTCGGCGCGGACGCCAAGCGGCCAAAGGGCGGCTCGCTATACTTTCCGCAGGAGGCCGAGCCTCTCCCCTTTCCCTCTGATCACCAACTGTTCCGCCGTTATGAAACTCACTGTCGTCGGTGCTGGCAACGTGGGCGCGACCGTCGCCGAGTGCGTCGCCCGCATGGATATCGTCAACGAGATCGCGCTCATCGACATCGTCGAGGGCGTCGCGCAGGGCAAGGCGCTCGACCTCATGGAGGCCGCGCCTATCCACGGCTTCGACACCGTCCTCCACGGCGGGAGCGACTACGCGCTCACCGAGGGCTCGGACATCACCGTCATCACGGCGGGCATCCCGCGCAAGCCGGGCATGAGCCGCGACGACCTCCTGAAGACCAACGCCGAGATCGTCGGCTCGGTCACGCGCCAGGTGGTCGATGCGAGCCCGAACACAATCCTCATCGTCGTCTCGAACCCACTCGACGTGATGAGCTACGTGGCCTACATGGAGTCGGGCTTCCCGAGCCAGCGCGTGATGGGCATGGCGGGCGTGCTCGACACGGCGCGCTACCGCGCCTTCCTCAAGATGGAACTCGGCGTGTCCGTCCGCGACATCAACGCGATGCTCCTCGGCGGCCACGGCGACTCGATGACGCCGCTGCCGCGCTTCACGACCGTCGGCACGCAGCCGGTGACCAACCTGATCGCCGAAGACCGCCTGGAGGAGATCATCGAGCGGACGAAGAAGGGCGGTGGCGAGATCGTCAAGCTGATGGGCACGAGCGCGTGGTACGCGCCGGGTGCCGGGGCGGCCGAGATGGTCGAGGCCATCGTGAAGGACTCGAACCGCGTGCTCCCGGCCGCCGCTTGGGTAACGGGCCAGTACGGCCTCCAGGACATGTTCATCGGCGTCCCGGTGAAGCTCGGCAAGGGCGGCGTGAAGGAGGTCGTCACGCTCGACCTCAACGAGAAGGAGCAGTCCGACATGCAGGCCTCGGGCGCGCACGTCCGCGAGGTCATCGAGGCCTACGAGCGGATCAAGGAAGGCCAGGCCGCCTGACC
>JABDIZ010000421.1 GCA_013003465.1 Rhodothermaceae bacterium | reverse complement strand
ACGAGGTCTGTGACGGCCTCGACAACGACTGCAACGGCCTGACCGACGGCGACGACCCTTCCTGCGTCGTCTTCGGGCAGCCCTGCACCTACCACACGGACTGCTACCCCGAGGGCGTCTGCGCCCGCCACGCCACGACCAATCAGCTGATCTGCAGCGTCCCCTGCGCCGGCGACGCGGACTGCGCATCCGGCGAGATCTGCTCCAAGGTCCCCGGCAGCGCCCAGGTCGGCTTCTGCCAGATCCCACCCGCGCTCAAGCTCAACGCCCAGGCCTGCGGCGACGACACCGAGTGCGCCAGCGGCCTCTGCGTAAGCGGCGCCTGCGTCGCGCTCTGCCTCAACGAGGCCAACTGCCCGGCGGCGGACAAGAGCTGCGGTCTGGTGGGAGACCTGAGCATCGGCCTCGTCGTGGGGGCTTGCGCGAGCGACCCCGCGGGGACGGGCTCGACCGGAACCGCTTGTGAGGCGTCGCCGGGCGTCTGGGACGGCGCGGTCTGTGCCACCGGACATTGCGATCTGCTAGCAGCGGAGTCGACGCGCTGGTGTTCGACGCTGTGCGCCTCGAAGGCGGATTGTCTGCCTGCTCAACAGTGCAACATCGTGCTCTACAGTGCGGTAGCTCATGCCGATGTGGTCCCCTACGATCCCCTCTTCGCGAAGCCACTCACCTCGGCAGCCATGGCATGCCAGAGCCCCGGCTTTCCACCCGGCCCAAAGACCGACGGGGCGACTTGCACCGGAGCGAGCCAATGCCAGGGGATGCACTGTTTCGGACTTCTGCCTTCTGATCCCACGCTGTTCTGCACTCGATTCTGCGTCACCGACGCCGACTGCATGTCGGGGATGCAGTGCAAGCCCACGCCGGTGACCATGGTCAGCCCCTGGCTCACGAACTCAGCGTCGATCGGCGCTCAGCCCGCGAACGACCAGCTGCACGCACTCGCTGGCATCTGCAAGTTTCCGTGACGGCATCTACCAGCGGTGTTGGCGGTTTCAAGTGACGATTCGCTTCGTCGTCCCCATCGGCATCGCAGTGCTGACCAGCTGCCTCGAGTTGCCGCCCAAGCCTGACTTCTGGGGCGCGCTCGATGCAGACGAGGGAACATGCCCGGCGGACGCCGCCGACCCCTGCGATGACGGCAACCCCTGTACCAAGAACGCGTGTGGGGAAGACGGCGCTTGCCTCGCTACGCCTGTGTCTGGCCCATGCGATGACGGGGATCCGTGCTCTACGGGAGACTTCTGCCTCGCGGCAGTCTGTCAGGCAGGCCCCGGCGTGCTTGCGTGTGAGGACGGAAACCCGTGCAAGGCGGGAAGATGTGCAGCGGGCAGTGGGTGCGTGTTCGAGCCGGCGCAGGGCAGCTGCGACGATGGCAACGCGTGCTCACTGGGCGACACATGCGCGGAGGGCGCTTGCGTCGCCGGTGCGACGGCGCTCGAATGTGAGGACGGCAATCCGTGCACGGTTGATTCGTGCGATCCCATCGCTGGCTGCGTGTTCGAGCCGCTGGACGACGGTACGCCCTGTGGCGAGGCGCCGACGGCCTGTGAGCGGAAAGTGTGCGCGAGCGGGATGTGCAATACGCTCCGCCTCGAGGGTGGCCTGGACCAGGACACCACAACGCTGCGTGCGGTCGCGGTCAATCCGGACGATGGGGCGGTCGCCGTGGGACGAGCATCCGTGAGCCAAGAGGGCGCGAGTGATGCTCGAAGTGCGCGCATCGGACCGTTGGGCCAGCTTGTCTCCGGCGAAACCGTGCCCCGCCCCGGAACTCAGGAGGCGTACGACATCGCATCGGGCCCCGGCGGTGAGTTCATCGTCGGTGCGTCGGAGTGCCGCGCTTGGGTACGTTCGCTACCCGGTGAAGCGCCCGATGGTATCGAGCATCTCTTCGGAGATTCTACGTGCAGTACAACTCAGGTGCTCAATAGCGTGATTGCGCTTCCAGGAAGCGCGCTTGTCGTGGGTGGCCGTCGCCAAGGGGGGCTGGCACTCGGAGGGGGCCACGCCCTGACGCTGCGGCAGGTCGAGCCCGACGGCTCTCTCCCCTTCGAAGTGATCGAGGACGGGGCCGTGCTGGACGGCATCGAGGCCGTCGCGGCCGCACCTGAGGCTGGAGGGTATGCAGCGGCCGGTGGCTTCGGAGCCGAGGCTTGGATCCGCCGCACCGACCCGGTTGGAGGCACGCTGTGGACTCGGACCTACGGCGACGAAGCGCGGGCTCGCGCACTGGACGTCGACTTCCTCGCCGACGGCAGGCTGATGTTCACCGGCTACAGCCAAGTGCGTCCGGCTAGTGCCAGTCGGCCTTACGCGGGCCTGGTCGGCACGGCGGGCGATCTGCTCTGGGGTGTGGTGATGTCCGTCGAGTCCCGTGGCACCACATCCTCGCTCGCCGTGGCCCCTGGCTCCGGCAAGGCAATCGCGGTCGGTTGGTCCGAGGTGGGAGGTAGCGAGAGCCGAGTGCTGGTGGCGCCCGTGCAACTCGACGACGGCGGTCACGCGAATACATGGGTCGCGGACGTCGGCCCGTCGCGTGCGAACGACATCGAGCCGCTCCCGGGGGGCGGATTCATCGTTGTTGGGGCGTCGGGGGGCCAGGGAGCCTGGTGGTACTTCGACGACACCGGGGCTCCCTGCGAGCAGCCGACGAGCCCGTGAAGCACGCCGTGGCGCGCCGAAACAACCGAATTACTTCGTGTACTGCCGCATGAAGCCGCGGAGGCGCTCGGCCAGGGCGGGGCGCTTCATGGCGTAGGCGAGGTTCGCTTCGATGAGGCCGGCGGCCGACCCGGTGTCGTAGCGATCGCCTTCCAGGACCTGACCGAAGACGCCGTCGTCCTTCATGAGCCGGACCAGGCCGTCGGTGAGCTGGATCTCGCCACCCTTGCCCGGGCGCGTCTCGGCCAGGTAGCGGAACATGGTCCCGGGTAGGACGTAGCGCCCGACGATGCCCAGGTTCGAGGGGGCGTCGGCGGGGGCGGGCTTTTCGACCATGTGCGTACAGCGGTAGCGGCCGGGGCCGACGGACTCGCCTTCGATGATGCCGTACATGGACTCGTGGCCGGAGGGGACCTCGACCAGGGCGATGGCGCCGCAGCCGGTCTCGGCGTGCACGCGGGAGAGCTGTTCGGTCCCGGACAGGGGCGCGTCGACGATGTCGTCGGGCAGCAGCACGGCAAAGGGCTCGTCCTCGCCGACCACGTGGCGGGCGCACAGGACGGCGTGCCCGAGGCCGAGGGGCCGATTCTGCCGCACGCTCACGATGTCGATCATGGTCGACAGGGGCGCGATCCGATCGAGGAGCTCGGTCTTCTGCTGAAGGCGCAGGACGTCTTCCACCTCGTAGGACACATCGAAGTGGTCCTCGAGGGCGCCCTTGTAGCGGCCGTTCACCAGCACGACCAGCTCGATGCCGGCGGCCACGCACTCTTCGAC
>JABDIZ010000379.1 GCA_013003465.1 Rhodothermaceae bacterium | reverse complement strand
GGTCGAGGTTGCCCGTGCTCAGAAGGTCTTGATAAGCCGGATTCGTGAGCCGCATCGTCCGCCTGAGGGTCAGGTTCGTAACCACGTCGGAGATCAGCGCGCGGCCTTCGGGGGAGCGGTCCCCATCGGAGATGGTTCGGTAGGCTGCGAAGCCGTCCTCGATCTGGCTTGTTTCAAAGGCTTCCAAGCTTTCGAGGTCGTCGATCATCTGGCCGAGGTCGCGGCTGATGAGCGCGAGGTAGTTGGCCTCGCTGGCGGCGTCCTGCTGCCCCTGCCACCACGCATTGATGCCGACGGCGGTGAGCACGCCGAGCACGACGACGACGATCTCGGCCCCGAACCAGCGGAGCTTCGGCCGCCAGTCCCACCGCTTCGGGCGCGGCACAGGCAATCGAGTCTCTGACGAGGTAGAGGCGTCGAGGGGTTCGCCCATCACGAGCCCTCAGCCGCGCAGTGCGGCGCGTCGAGACCGAGGGACTGCCAGACGGCAGCGTCGCTCGACCCCTCGCGTTCGAACCAGAAGGCGGGCCGCTCAATGGCCGTCGGGGCGATCTGGTTCATCGTCATGGAATCGTAGAGGCGGCCGTTCGCCATCACGTAGCGGATGGACGTGCTGTTCCGCAGGTCGTCGAGCGGGTTCTCCGAGAGCACGATCAGGTCAGCCAGCTTGCCAGCTTCGAGGGAGCCGAGGTCGCCGTCGAGGCCGACGTACCACGCGCCGTTGAGCGTGACGGCGCGGAGCGCCTCGTGGTTCGTCATGCCGCCCTGGCCGAACATCCACAGTTCCCAGTGCGCCGCGAGGCCCTGCATCTGCCCGTGCGCCCCGAGGTTGACGCGCACGCCCCGGTCGGTCAGCGCCTTCGCCGACTCGGCCAGCGTGATGTGCCAGTACTCGTCGTCGGGCGCGATGGTGCGGCGGCGACTGAGGGCATCCACGACGCCGCGCGGCGTGAAGGTCAGCAGGCGTTCATCCTCCCACACGTTGGTGTGGGCGTACCAGTAGTTCTCGCCCCAGAGGCCGCCGTAGCCGACGACGAGCGTGGGCGTGTAGCCGACCTCGGTGGCGCCCCAGAGCGAGAGCACGTCGTCGTGGAGCGGCGCGACGGGCATGGCGTGCTCGATCCCGGTGTGTCCGTCGATGACCATGTTGACATTGTGGATGAACGTCGAGCCGCCCTCGGGGACGACGTTCATCCCAAGCTCGCGGGCGGCCTGGAGCACCTGCTGGCGCTGGTCGCGGCGCGGCTGGTTATAGCTCTTGACCGAGATCGCGCCGACGGCCTGCATCCGGCGCAGGTGCGAACGCGCGTCGTCGAGCGAGTTGACCGTCGCCCGGAAGTCACCGTCGGCGCCGTAGAGGATCGTACCGGTGGAAAACACGCGGGGCCCAACGACCTCACCCGCCTTGACCAGCTCGGCGAGGCTGAAGACCGTCTCGGTAGTGGCCGAGGGGTCGTGCATCGTCGTCACGCCATAGGCGAGGTTGGCGTAATGGTACCAGTTGGCGCGCGGCAGCGGCCCGCTGAAGAAGTGCCCCGCGTGCGCGTGCACGTCCACGAACCCCGGCATGATCGTGTGGCCCGCCGCGTCGACGGTGAGCGCACCCGCGGGCACGCTCACCGCGCTACGCGGCCCAACGGCCGTGATGCGGTTGCCCTCCACGACGATGGTCCCATCCTCGATTACCTCGTCGCCGTTCATCGTGATGAGCCGCGCGCCGACGAGCGCCATCGTGCCCTCGGGCTGATCGTGCGGCAGCGTCATGCCGAGCATGGTCCCAACCGAATCGGGGTCGGGCAGCTCCTCGGGGGCGCCGGGGCGGAAGGCGAAGGCGTCGTCGAGGTCGCGCGTGTAGACCTCGGGGCCGATGAGCCAGCGGATGGTGTCATCGTCCACCCAGTGCAGTTCGGTCCCAGCGTCGCGGCTGACGCGCGTGACGGGGAGCGCGCGCGTGTCCTTGTTGAGGTCGAAGTCGCCGCCGATGCGCGGGAAGGGGGCGACGTAGACGTTGAATGCTTCCGTGAAGGCGACCCACTCGCCGTCCGGGCTCGGCACCACGGTGGTCGGATACTTGAGCGTGAAGTGCGTCCGCTCGTCGCTGCCGTCTACGTCGATGCTCTTGTATTCCTTGCTCAGCCCACCGCCGGTCAGGAAGAACACGCGCTCGCCATCGGGCGAGAACCGCGGCTCGCGGCCCGAGTCGGTGATGTGGTTCATCTGCCCACCGCGCGCGTCCATCCAGTACAACCCCGTCTCGACACCGTAGAGAGGCCCGCGCAGGCCGTTGCCGCCGCCTTTCTGGAAGACGATGCGACCCCCGTCATCGGAGAAGCGGGGTGTGAAGTAGTGCCCAGGCTCGGTGGTGAGCGTGCGGCTCTGCCCCCCGTCGAGCGCGACCGTGCGAATGGCGCCGTAGTCCTCGTCGTTGAAGGTGGTGTAGACGAGCGTACGGCCGTCGGGCGAGAAGACCGGGTCGTACTCGAAGTGGTCGGACTGGTCCGTCAGGCGTGTGATCTCACCGTCGGGCAAGAGGATTTTCCACAGATACCCCACGGCGTGGAACACCAGCGTGCGGCCATCCGGCGAGGTCGCCGCGTCGCGCATCATCCGCACCTGGAAGCGCTCGGGCGCCACGTCCACGGGAAAGCGCACGGCCTCGGTGATCGTCTGCTCGACGGCGACCTCGAACGGGATGCCTGTGAGCTCACGCGTCGCCACATCGAGGCGGTGCAGGCCGCCCTGTGCCCAGAACACGAGCGATTCACCGTCAGGCGTCCATGCGAAGCCAGGGTAGGTCCCGAAGACAGCCCACGTCTCCTGCTGGTCGGGGCTGAGGCCGTCGAAGAGGGGCATCTGCGCGCCGGTTTCCAGATCGTAGAGGAACAGGACGGTCTCTGTGCGCACGCGGCGGACAAAGGCGAGGTGCCGCCCGTCCGGGCTCGGCTGCGGGCGCGAGGCGCCGCCCGGTCCACTCAGCAGTGTCTCGACCTCGCCCGTCTCGCGGTCGAGGCGCTTGATGGCGTAGATGCCGCTGTTGGGGTCCTTGTTGTACTGGAACGTGGAGCCACCCGTGTTGTCTTCGGCGAAGTAGACGTACCGCCCATCGGGACTGACAGCGATCTCGTTGCCCTGGTCCTGCTGGTCGTTGCGGCGCTCGGTGAGCTGGAGGCCCGCGCCGCCCGACGTGTGGTAGAGCCAAACCTCGCCCGCGCCGAGCGAGCGCGTGCTCGTGAAGTGTTTGCGCCCGAGGAGGTACTGCCCGTCGGGCGTCCAGGCCGGGCCGTTGAGGAGGCGGAAGTCCTCCTTCGTGACTTGCTCGGCATCCGAGCCATCGGCGCGGGCAATCCAGAGGTTGTCGCCGCCCGCCCGGTCGCTCGTAAACGCGAGGTGGCGGCCGTCGGGCGAGAACCGCGGCTGGATGTCGAAGGCCGGACCCGAGGTGATGCGCGTCGCCTGCCCTCCGGTAATGGGTAGCGTGTAGAGATCGCCAAGCAGATCGAAGACGATCGTCTGCCCATCGGGGCTTACGTCGAGGTTCATCCACGTGCCTTCGGTCACGGTGAAGGCGACCGTCTCCGTCGGGCCGTGCGCGGCGTTGACGTCCCACCCCTCGTCTTCCTCCTGTGCAGCGACAGGGAGCGTGGCGAGGAGAAATGCGAGCGCGAGGAGATAGAAGCGAAGCGACATGGCGGTAACGTCCGGTGAACGAGCGCCTGAAGGTACCGCTCTAGCCACAGACGGCGGCGCTACTCGCGGGTAAGCACCACCTCGACCGACTGGTCTGTGAGTTCCGGGAACCAGCGGACGGTGGCCGTCCCTTGCCCTGTCGCCGCGTCGAGTCGACCCGCGACTGGAAGCGATGAAGCCGGTGAGAGATCGAGGCGGGCACAGGCATCGCCCGAGCCTGCCGGTCCCTCGAAATAGTCAGCCGCGACCGGTACCCTAGCTGTGAACGCGCCATCGGACCCAACGGCCACGCCGCGCGCCACACCCTCAGCACGGAAGCACCCCGGACGGCCATTCTCCTCCGTGCGGTACCGCACACGCAGATCTATCGTGGCATGCCCGTCTGTCCCAAGGGTCACCGTCAGTGGTGCGTCTGACTCCACAACCGGATCCTGAGAAAGCACCGCGGTGTCTAGTTGTCCCGAGAAGGTGGTGCCCTCCAGACCGCGCGCTTCCGGCACTGGCGCATCGTCCACCTTGGGCGGCGTGATGGTGACCACGATGGGCGGAAGCGCGATGCCGCTGCGCGTTGTGGGTAAAAACGGTTGCACGCTCGCCCCACCCGGCGTACCGGTGGCTGTCCACCCAGCTGCTTCATCTGCCGCATTGATGCTCCAGACCCACGATGCGGCCACGGTGGCGCCGCTGAAGCGGTCGAAGGCGGCATTGCGGATCGCCTCGTTGCTCGTCAGCGCCACACAGGACGGCGTCGCCTGGTAAGTCGCGGCCCCCGCCGCCACGCTCCCGAGCACGAACAACCCGCCAATGGTCCAGGCCGCCGGGCCGCCGGGTGCTACGAGCCCTGCCTCACTCACGGCCACGCCGATCGCACTGACAAGCCCGCCGAGCTGGAGGCCGAACACACCGAGCTCCTCTTGTGCCGCTCGGCAATCGGCAATGGTCTGGTAAACCAGCGTGCCCTCGGGCAGGCTTGACAGGTCGGTGCGGACCCAGCTAGAGAGGTGAAGATCCCCCGTCCTCTGCGACACCTCCACATCGCAGAACACGCCGGACTGCGACGGCTCACAACCCGAGCCACTCAGATAGGCGGATAGGCCTCCTGGCGGGACGCCCTCCGGGGTGCGCATCTCCACTGGCGCAATGGCAGAGTTGACTGCAAACCGAGCCGGTCGATACCCCGACCGGGTGACCG
Source organism: Rhodothermaceae bacterium (assembly GCA_013003465.1). Classification (GTDB taxonomy): domain Bacteria; phylum Bacteroidota; class Rhodothermia; order Rhodothermales; family Rubricoccaceae; genus JABDIZ01. The sequence goes on along the minus strand of JABDIZ010000379.1, from coordinate 3,196 downwards.
GAATCTGTAACACCGCTGCTCGAACGGGTGGGCTGTACAGCGGCGCGTCCGCAGCCTCCTCCGCAACCACTGTGCGGACCTGGATGCGCTCGCCCTCAGGCCCTGTCACGGCCCACGTCCACGCGTCTCCCTCAATTGCTTCGATTCGGGCCATCACGCCACCCGCTACCTCGGCCGTCGTGCCAAGCAACCCTTCCGCCCCCAACCGAATGACCACACCGCGCTCCTCGTCTCGATACAGCATCACCTTGTCGAGCCGACGGGTTGCCGCATCGCCGTAGAGTTCCGCGAGCGTGGCCCCGTGGTCGTTCGGCGGCAACCACACATCAGCCAGTACGGGCCCGCTAAGGTCCTGGTAGAAAACGAGCTCCGTCTCATTGGCATTCGCCGGAACCTCAGCTGACGGCACGAGGACGGATGCAGAGGCCGGTGCGTCGGAAGCGGTCTGCTCGCCGCAGCCGAGCTCGAGAACGCCGACCGCTGCCAGAGTAATGAGCGAACGAGTGAAAACCGTACGCATGAGCGTACTCCGTAGAAAGCGGTGAACCGCAGGATGCGCGGTCAAGATAGAGCCCAGGAGCAAAGCCCTTCTGCTTTGCACGAGCTACGACCTTAGGCTCCAGTCGGGTGGAGTGTGCGCGTATCGCGCAGGCGCCCCATCGCCACGGCTGCTAGCAACCCGACGACTAACGCGGCACCCCACAGGGTACCGCCGCCGTAGTGCTCCAGCAGCCACGTCCCGGCCAGGGGCGCAGGAATCACTGCCACCCAGATCGCGAGACCATACGCGCCCATGTACGCGCCCCTTCGCTCCTCGGGCGCCACGTCCGCGACGTAGGCCGCCATGCTCGGGAAAAGCAGCATCTCGCCGAAGGTCCACACCACGACTGTAGCAATGACACTCCCTGGTCCGACGGCCAGGGCCGTCGCCCCAAATCCGAGCGCGACGAGCACGGCTCCGAGCGCGAGCGTCCGGCCGTGCGGCCAGTGGGCCGTCTTCAGGTTGAGCGGCACCTCCAGGAGCAAGATGATCGCGACGTTGATGATGAACAGCGAGCCGTAGAACTGCTCCGAGAAGCCGAGGTTGTCCGTGATGAAGAGGGGCAGCGTCGAGCGGTGCTGATCGAAGACGAGAATGACCAGGAAGGTCCCGAAGAGCAGCCCCATCAGCTTCCGATCCAAGAGGGCGCCGATCACCTCCACGGGCGAGGCCACGACCCCGTCACGCACGGGCCGCTTCCATCCGATCTGTACAACGGTCAGCGCGAGAAACAGCCCGGCCGTCATGGCCGTGATGCCATCCACCCAGAAGAGCAGATCGAACGAAGTCGCCACTAACACGCCGCCCACGGCCGGGCCGATGCCCATCCCCAGGTTCATGGCTAGCCTACTCAGGGCGATGGCGGCCTTCCGCTGCGTGGGATCGAGGCCGTCGGTGAGCGCCACGAGCGTCGCCGGGCGGGCCGACTCGTTCACGAGCGCCCACACGCCGATCAGCCCGAGCAGCGTCTCATACCGATCGACGAACGGGAACGTGAGCAGCAGCGCGCCCGACCCGACGAAGGCGCCCACCATCACCCACACCGCGCCTATGCGGTCACTCAGCCAACCGCCGAGTGGGGCCGACAGAAAACCGCCGATCCCGAACGCCATCAGCGCCACGCCTGCGCCACTCGGCGGCAGCCCCATCTCGTCGGTGATATAGATGGCGAGGAAGGGCAGCACCATCGTGCCCATGCGGTTGATGAGCGTCGCCGCCGAGACGATCCATACCGAGAGCGGCAGACCTTCCAGTCCACGCCACGGGTTCCAGCGAGAGGCAAGGCGGCTCATCGAAATGCTAAAAAAGCAGCAGAAGGATACGCGTCTGGCTGCTGCCGAGTCGTCCCTTTCTGTTGACCTTGACGCAGACTTCGTCTACGCCCGCGCTGCGTGGTCGGCTATGAATTCTTGCGCGTCAGGCAACAGGCCGGAGTTAGCTTGCGTTGTTTGCTGGTTCGGTCCTCTTACGCAGGACCGGCACTTGTATCACCCAACCACCCGCAAGGGTATCACCCATGAAGAAGATTCTCATCCTGGCCCTCGCCATTGGCACGGTCGGCCTGATCGGCTGCGAGGAAAACGAGGGCGTTGACGTTGATGTCGAAGGGGATCCCGTAGAGGAGACCATGGACGACATGGACGCGGCGATGGACGAAGCCGCTGACGACATGGAAGAAGCCATGGACGACGCCGGCGAAGCGACGGGCGACGCAGCTCAGGACGCTGCCGACGCGGTCGAAGACGCCACGGATCCTGAGGACGACGGGATCGATCAGTAACCTGATCTCCCTCTCCTGACGGACTACTGCCGGCCTGCCCTCTTTGGGGCGGGCCGGTTTTTTTGCAGGCCTCCGGCTGACCCCACGAAGTTCATACTTCCTCCTGCAACTTCCGGCTGATTCCACGGTTGATGCGCGGCTGTCGGAGTTCTCCGGCACTGCTATCTACGATGGCCTTCAGGCCTTTACCTGCCCGCTCGGGCACACATCACCCATGACGAAGTTTGCATCCCTCGTGCTCCTGATGGGGCTCTTCACGATTAGCCTTGCTGTTTCTGGCTGCCAGAACGAGCCTACCGCTGATCCGGTCGAACCCATCGAGACCGAGCCCGCCCCGACCGTCCCGACGGCGGAGCCTCTGCCTGCCCCCATGCCGACGGATAGCCTGACGGCTGCTCCGGTTGAGGCTACGCCTGCTGAGACGGAGATGGATCCGACGAAGTCGGCCCCGACTCAAGAGATCCCTGCGGAGCGCCCCACCGTTCAGTAAGCAAAGGAGCTTGCTGGCGCATACTGGACCGTCCGGCCCGCCTCATGGGGCCGGGCGGTTTTTCATTCAGGCCACTCTGCAGCACACCGTATCTTGGCAGCCCGCAAGCCCGGATGGCGGAATTGGTAGACGCAGCAGACTCAAAATCTGCCGCCCGCAAGGGTGTGGGGGTTCGAGTCCCCCTCTGGGCACACAGACGATAGCGAGCGAGACCGGGTGATACCGGATTCCGCTCCTATCGTTGTTTATGGGCAATTTTGATTGCGATTGAATTGGGCTGAGTGCCACTGATACGGTAGTGTACCCTTACCTACCGTCCTTGGCTAAGGTCGTCCCGCTTCTCTGGAAGCACAAAACGAACGCAGAGGGCCACCAGCCCGTCTGG
>JABDIZ010000351.1 GCA_013003465.1 Rhodothermaceae bacterium | reverse complement strand
GCGCTATCCGGCGCAAAGGAGAACTGTCCACCCGTGAGGCTCTCGGCGATGAACGGCTGGCCGCCCTCCGGGGTACCCCACAGCAGCACCCCGTCGATCTCGGCCTGGCCGCCTCGGTTGCGCGCCCGCAGCAAGGCGAACTCGATCACCGCCGGAACGACCCGCTCGACGCCCTCGAACGCGGCCAGCCGCGCCTCCAGCGCCTCCGCGTTCTCGATGGGATCGCCGACGAAATGCTCGACCTGCACGTGCTGCCCAAACCCCACTACCTTGTCGCCGATCTCCGTGCTGAAGCCGCGCACGATAGCGAGCGCGAGCAGCAGCGCCGCCGTCCCCAGCGCGACGCCGCCAATTGCCACCGCGGTTACGAACCGCAAGAATGAGCCGCCCTGCCGACTGCCCTGGGCGCCCCACAGGTAGCGTAGCGCGACGGTGCGTTCGAAAGAGCCTCGGGCCACGAGCGTTGAGGTTGAAGTGAAGGGCGTTCGATCGGCGAACCGGGTACGACGCGCCGAGTATCTTGCAGCAACCGCTTCTGTTCCGACTCCGCGCGGCGTTTCCGACGAAATCGCCCCGTGGAACCTGTATGCCTGTCAAGCTATGAACAACACCATTCTCCGGCCACCGCCGCCCGTCAACGAACCCGTCCGTAGCTACGCCCCTGGCTCGCCCGAGCGTGCCTCGCTGCAACAGGCACTGCGCGAGATGCGGAGCGAAGAGCACACGGTCCTCCCCGTCATCAACGGCGAGCGTGTCGAAACCGGGAAGACGGAAGACTTACACGCCCCGCACGACCTCACACACAAAATCGGGACGCTGCACAAGGTGCGTGGCGCCGACGTAGAGCGGGCCATCCAGGCCGCTGTGGACGCGCGCCACGACTGGATGCGGATGGACTGGACCGACCGCGCGGCCATCTTCCTCAAGGCCGCCGACCTCCTCGCGGGCCCCTGGCGCGACCGCCTCAACGCTGCCACCATGCTTGGCCAGAGCAAGAATGCCTACCAGGCCGAAATCGACTCGGCGTGCGAGTTGATCGACTTCTTCCGCTTCAACGTCCACTACATGACGCGGATCTACGAAGACCAGCCGATCAGCTCGCCCGGCGTCTGGAACAAGGTCGAGTACCGGCCGCTGGAGGGCTTCGTCTTCGCCATCACGCCGTTCAACTTCACGGCCATCGCGGGCAACCTCCCGACCTCGCCCGCGATGATGGGCAACACGGTGCTCTGGAAACCGGCCTCGACAGCCACGCTCTCGGCCAAACTCATCATGGAGTTGCTCGAAGAAGCGGGCCTGCCGCCGGGCGTGATCAACCTGCTGCCCGGCGACGGCGCCGAAGTCGGTGACCCCGTTCTGGCCTCGGAGCATTTCACCGGGCTACACTTCACGGGCTCGACGGGCACCTTCAACCACCTGTGGCGCACCATCAGCAACGGACTCGGCCACTACCGTACCTACCCGCGCATCGTGGGTGAGACGGGCGGCAAGGACTTCATTGTCGCCCACGAGTCGGCCGATCCCGTGGCGGTTGCGACGGCGATCGTGCGTGGCTCGTTCGAATACCAGGGGCAGAAGTGCTCGGCAGCCTCGCGAATCTACGTGCCCCAAACGCTTTGGCCCGAAATCAAGCGCGAGATGCTCGAACAGCTCGCCTCGATCAAGATGGGGCCGGTCGAGGACTTCACCAACTTCGTCAACGCCGTCATCGACCGGAAGTCATACGACTCCATCACGTCGTACATCGCGCGCGCTGCTGACACCGACGGCGTCGACATCCTCGCAGGCGGCGGCTATTCGGACGAAGACGGCTACTTCATCGAGCCGACGGTGCTGCAAACCGAGGACCCGATGTACGAGACGATGTGCGAGGAGATCTTCGGTCCCGTGACGTCGCTCTACGTCACGCCCGAGTCGATGGCCTTCGACGAGGTGCTTGACCTTGTGGACCGGACGGGACCCTATGCCCTCACCGGCGCCGTCTTCGCGCAGGAACGCACGGTGCTCGCCCATGCTACCGACAAGCTTGTGGACGCCGCGGGCAACTTCTACCTCAACGACAAGCCGACGGGCGCAGTCGTCGGGCAGCAGCCCTTCGGCGGCGCGCGCGGCTCGGGCACCAACGACAAGGCGGGCTCCTACGTCAACCTGCTCCGCTGGACGAGCCTCCGCTCGATCAAGGAGACGTTTGTGCCGCCGACGCACTACAGCTATCCCTTCCATCAGCCTGATGTCGTGGCGTCCGACGAGGCCACGGACGAAAAGCTCGTGGTGATGTAGCGCCTCAGGTCGTCGGGCGCAGGAGGACGGTTTCATCCAGCCATGAGCTATTACGAAGACGAACAAAACGCCCGCGCCTACATCGCGATGGCGGAGGGGTACGACGGTCGCGCGATTATCGAGCGCCTGAAGGCCTACTTGCCGCTCCAGTCCTCCGTGCTGGAGTTGGGGATGGGTCCCGGCGTCGACCTTGACCTGCTGAAGGAGGCCTTCGTGGCGACCGGCTCCGACAAGGCGCAGCCCTTCCTCGACCGCTACCGCCAAGCCCATCCCGATGCCGACCTCCTCGTGTTGGATGCCGCGACACTCGACACGGATCGCACGTTCGACTGCATCTACTCGAACAAAGTCCTCCATCACCTCACGTCGACGGCACGGGCGCAGTCGCTCGCGCAGCAGCACGGCCGGTTGAACGAAGGCGGCCTGATCTGCCATACGTTCTGGCACGGCGACCGGGTCGAAGAGCATCACGGGCTCCAGTTTCACTACCTCACGGAAGCCCAGTTGGCTGAGGCGCTCGCACCGCACTTCGAGATGCTCGTTCTGGAACGCTACACCGAGATGGAAACGGACGACTCGGTGCTGGTCATCGCCCGAAAACTGTGACGCAGACCGCCCACACGTTCTCGAGCATCCACCACCCCGGCGAGATGTCGCTGGCGCTGGTCGTGGCACGCGCCCAGGCGCAGCCGGTGGCCCTCGCCCTCATCGCCGTGATGGTAGCGACGCTACCGGCCGTACTGCAGGGCGAGCCCGTGCTCGGGACGGTCGTATGGGTCGCGCCGCTCGCCTACGGCGTGGCCGCTGCGTGGTCGCTGTATGAGTTGCGCCGCAAACCAGCCGAACTGATCGTGCGCGGCGGCTTCGGCACAATGCGCTCGGTGTGGGACGTAGCCCGCAGCCGCGATTCGTTCGATGCCGAGCGCATCCGCTTGCACCCGCTCTTCGAGCCGGGTAAGAAAGACGGGCTGATGCACATCGGACTCGGCGATACCGTGTTCACCCTGCGCCCCGCGGAATGGCCCCGGTACACCGAGTTGCTCGCGACCCTGCGGCAGGCCGCTGCCGCGTTGCAGAGCCTGTCCTCCACGTAGCCGAGCAGCTTCCACACGCAAAGGATCGCGCGTATTCCAGGACGCATCACCGCTGTACCGATGAACCCCTCGCTGTCTCCTCTCCCGGACCCACGCACGAGACCGACCCTCCCCTTTGACAAACCCCAGCCTGCGGGGGCACTGGACGAGCACAAGTCCGACGCTATCGCGTCTTACTGGGACCACTGCCCGAATTGTGGCGAGCGTTTGCAGAATCAGCGCTGCAAGTACCACTGTCCCCGGTGCCACTACTTTATGAGTTGCTCGGACTTCGATTGATTTTTCGGATTGCAATAACGGATTTGATTGAACTCGACCGCGACGCCGCCCTCCCCATTGCCGAGCAACTCATTGAGCAGCTCCGCTACCACCTCGCGGCCGGACGGTACCGCACGGGCGAGCGCCTCCCCTCCACCCGCGCCCTTGCCGACCAGATCGGCGTCTCGTTTCACACGGTCCGCAAAGCCTACCAACGTCTCGAAGGCGAAAACCTGCTCGAATCGCGACGAGGGGGCGGCTTTTACGTGGCTGAGCGCCCCACCCTCTCGGCTGCCGAGCGGCGTGAGCGCGGCGCCACGATCGTGCAGGAAGCCCTTCAACGCCTCGTGGCCCTCGGCCTGACGGAGGACGAAACGGAATACCTGTTCGAGGAGCAACGCCAGTTCTTCGAGTCGCCCGGAGAGCGGCGCCGGGTCTTGGTCGCGGCCACGTTTAAGGAGCGTGCTGAGAGCCTGGCTGAGCAACTGACCGGCCTGCTACAGGAGCGTGTGGAGCCCGTCACGGTGAACGACCTCGGCCGCTACGACGATGCGGCCATTGTGATAGCCCCGTTCGGCTTGCTCCAGCAAACGATGCACGCCATCCCGGACGCCGAGGCCGTCGGGCTCCACGTCGGCTTATCGCACGAGGTACTGGAACGCATCGCGCGCCTGGGCTCCACCGACACCCTCGGCCTCGTCACCCGCCGCACGGACGCGGTCGAGCCGATCACGACCGAACTGCGGCACCTCGCCGGGTTCTCAGGCCAAGTGCTTGCGCTGACCATCGAAGGCGAGCGGCGGCGCTTGGAGACGCTGCTGGTGCAGGTGGACTTGGTCGTCTACACGCCGCAGGTGCGCCGCCGTCTCCGTCCGCTGCTGACCGACACCCCGCACGTCGAACTCACCCCTGTCGTCCCTCCTGACTCGCTCGCCCGCGTGCGCGAAACCGTCGGGCGCTAGCCGATGGACGAACGCTCCGAGGAAGACGGCCCGGCCTCTGGAGGGCTCGGCACCGATCCCTCGCTGCCGCCGGGCCGCCTACGGGTGGGCAGCACCTGAACATCGAGCCCAGCGCGGCCCTCAGGCACCGTGGGCTGCTCCTCCGTGCCCCCCGAATCACCTGCTGGGCTTTGGGGTTCGTCTGGCTGATCGGGATACTTGACGCGGAAGTGGTAGATGCCGCTCAAAATGGAGAGGAACGTCTCCTTGATGCGGCTCAGATCGGCGAAGGTGAGGGGCGACGCACCGAGTTGGCCGTCTTCTACCCGCGCGCTAAAGAGCGTATCGATGAGCGTCTCCAGGCGACGTGGCGTCGGCTTGTCGAGCGAGCGACTGGCGGCTTCCACTGAATCCGCAAGCATCACGATGGCCTGTTCGACCGTGTGAGGCCGCGGACCCGGGTAGCGGAATTCGGCTTCGTCCACGGGAACATCATCCGGCTCTTGCAGCTCGACGGCGCGGCGGTAGAAGAACTCCATCATGGTCGTGCCGTGATGCGTTGGGATGAAATCCAGCACCACTTGCGGAAGGCTGTTTTCGCGGCCGAGTTCGAGGCCGTCCTTGACGTGGGCCGCGATGATGAGCGCACTCATGTACGGGGTGATCCGGTCGTGCGGATTCTCACCCGGTTGCTGGTTTTCAATAAAGTACTCGGGCTTGAGCATCTTCCCGATGTCGTGGTAGAGCGCCCCTACTCGCGCCCGGAGTGCATTCGCTCCAATGGCGTCCGCGGCAGCTTCGGCGAGGTTGGCCACTTGCAAGACGTGGTTGAAGGTCCCCGGTGCTCGCAATGAGAGGTTTTTGAGCAGGTCGCGGTTCGTGTCGGAGAGCTCTAGCAGAGCGAGGTCCGTGGTCACGTTGAAGGTCCGCTCGATCAGCCAGAGCACGGGCGAGGCGAGCAACAGCAAGACCCCACCGACCATCACACTGCGCAGGTCCATAAACAGCCGTGCGTCGAGCGGGTCCACGCGGAGCAGTGTGTAGCCAAGCCCCACGAGCAGATACGCCCCGACGACGAGGGCGGCCGACAAAACGAGGTCGCTCCGCGTCTTGACCTCGCGCACCGAGAACACAGCCGTGAACCCAGCGAAGATCGTGGCGAAGGTGAACTCGAAGTCGAAGCCGAACACCATCCCCCCCACGACGGCCAGCGTCACCGTTCCAAACATGCCGACGCGCGAGTCAAAGATGATCGTCAGCAAGATGGAGACGAGTGCGACCGGGACAATCAACTCGTTGAAAACATCGACGTAGCCCACGAGCAGGTAGCCCACCACGACCCCAGCAAACAGGAGTGTGATGAGCAGCATCGACCGAGTGTCCGAGTAGACCTGCCTCCGGAGCAGGTAGAGGTAGAAGAAGAAGATGAAGTATGCCGCCAGCACAAGCAGCACTTTGCCGAACCACGTTCGGTACACGCCGATGTTGCCGCTGCGGTCACGCTGGGCGTACTCCAGGGAGACGAGTTGCTCGTAGACCTCCGGCGTGACCTCATCGCCGCGCCGTACGATGGTGATGTCCTGCCGGACCAGCCCACGCGTGGGCCGGATCTCGGCCATCTGCTCCTGCAACCGCTGCTCAGTGGCATTGCGCTGGTATCGCAGCGACGGGCGGAAGGCGTGGCGGAACATGGCCAGCCCGAGCAATACGAGATCGCGATCTTCCCCCACCTCGCGCTCCAGAGCCCGCCGCGCCTGGCTGATGGCGGTATCGAGCCCGAGCACGTCACGACTGGGAATTGCCCGCTCATCGCGCACCCGAGGGTCTTCATTCCGGATGATCAGTTCATCCGCGCGGAGGCTGTCGCCCGGGATGTCCACGACCTCGCGCTTGAACACCTGCTCGCGGAGCCCTCGCACCGTGCGCAGCAGGCGGCTGTGGAGGGCCGGGCCCGACGCATCGGCCCGCGAAGCCGCAGGCAGCGTGCCGATGCGCGCGGCAAACGAGGTAAGGAGGGCGTCCCACTGGGTCTCCGAAATCTCGATGGGCATGGCAGCCCGCTCCTGCTGATACCGCAGCGAATCGGTGTCGATGGCCTCGGCATCCTGCTCGCGTGTTTTGGCAAGCTGCCACGCAGCATAGGCCTCGAACGTCGCGTCGAAGTGGTCGGCGAGCGTATCCAGCCGCGCCTGCGTCACGTCTACCGCGTCGGGGTCGAGTGCGAAGACGGGGGGTTCGTTCTCCCGGACCGAGTCACGCTTGGCTTCTAGTTCCGCCTCGGGCAACCGGATGGGGAAGTTGAACGGGGCGATGAGGTCCTCGTCCAGCCACACATCGCCGACCTCCGTCGTGTTCTCGTAGAAGCGAACGCGCGGAAAGGCGAGCATCGTC
>JABDIZ010000348.1 GCA_013003465.1 Rhodothermaceae bacterium | reverse complement strand
GCCCATTGGAGCCGCTTTTCGGTCCTAACCGGTGGGCTCTCGGAATCGCTCTATATTCCTACCGGGGGTACCCGGGAAACGCCCCGAGTCTGTTTCAGGCTCGGGGCTTTTTGTTGCTTCGTCCTGGTGCGCTAACGAGCTACCACTGGGGAACGAGATCCGGCCGCGCAAAGAGAAGCGAGAGCCGTTCGCGTGCGCTCGTACTCAGTTCCGCCCCAGGCCCCCGGCGGGTGAGCAGCCGCGCGTGCAAGTAATCCGCGGTGATGTAGGGATCGACCTGCTCCAGCGTCGGCGTCTCGACGCGGCGCTCGGAGGGCTCGATAGACACCGGCCGGCCGTCGCGCGTCAGGCCGACTTCCCACGACCACGCCCAGCGCGGGGGGCCGTCTTCGCCGCAGGAATGGCAGAGCCAGGGGTAGCGCCCGAGCAGATCCGGCGGCGGCCCCGCAGGCACCCGCACTGTCACGTCGGCCCGCTCGCTCAGGAGTTGCTCGATCAAGAACGCTGGGCTTCCGGACCCCAGGAGTTCAACTGGCGAGACGCCGACGAGGTTGTAGCCGTGGAAGCGCCCGTGCGTATCGCGCCAGCGCGGATGCCGTGCGTCGCGCCAGGCGCCGAAATGTTCGTTGACGAGCAGATTGACCTCGAAGTGCAAATGCGCACGGTCGCGGTCGAGGCCCTGCCCCGAGTACCCGAGCAGACCGAGCGGCTGCCCACGCTGTACGCGCTCGCCCTCGCGTACGCTCGTCTCGCCAAGGTGCGCGTAGAGCGTGTAGAACGGGCTGCCTTCCCAGAGGTGCTCCACCACGACGTAGCGCCCGTAATCGGAGGCCCGGGGGTTCCGGTTGACGTACATCACGCGGCCTGCATCAACCGACCGCACCTCGTCGAGCGGCTCGCCGTCTTCGTTGCGATGCACCGGGGCGATATCGATGCCTTCGTGGAAGCGGGTAAACCGCCAGCCGGCGGGCGTCGAGCGCGCGTTGCGGACGTAACCGTAGCTCCCGCCTTCCCAGGCCCAGGCGCGCTCGCGCCCGAAACGGCGTTCGAGGCCCATGTAGAACTGGGCAGGCTCGCCCTCCAGGATCGCCTCGTTGTCGGTCGGGAAGACCAGGGAAAGCGTCGTGGCCTGGCGCATCATGTCCCCACCGGCGCGCTGCGCCGAGACCGCGCTGCCCAACACCCCCCCCAGCACGCAGAGCGCGACGATCAGGCTTGCCGACGGACGAACAACACGAGCCATGAGTGCGGAGAAGAAGTCGGGAGGTAGACGAACAACCTGCACCCCCTAGTATGCGCAAACGCGCCCCGAATCTAAAGCGGACTCGGAGCGCTCATCTCATCGATTATCAGGCAATTACGCTGGGGCGGCTGCGGTTGAAGCCGTGCGCTGGTTGGCATGTACCGATGCACTCGTATCGGAGGCGATGGCACGGTAGCCGAGCCAGATCAGGAGGAGGCCGATCAGCTCAGTAACGTAGAGCACCTCCACATACCCCATCCGTGCCGAGGAGCCGCCGATGCCGGGCAGCAGTGCCCCTACGGCAATCAGCACATTGCCCCAGACGCGCCCTCGGTGGCTCGCCCCGGCCTTCCGATACGTCCACGCCGACCACGCCGCGCCACCGACGAGAAAGACGAACGCGTAGATGTTGATGAACGGCGAGAACGCCCGCACCCACTGCCAGTCCAGCGCGCGCGCCAAGAGGCGGTACGGCTCGACCGCCGCGACATCGAGCGGGGAGAGGAGCACGGCGAGCGCCGCAATGCCCACGAGCGTGAGCAAGGCGACGGTGAGGCGGTGCGCCATGCGCCGTTTCATGAGCAAGTAGACCGTGCCCTGGGCCAGCGGGGCGCCACCGAGCAGCGCCCCGCTGATGTACCACGCCTTGAACGTCCACGGGTGCCAGCCGAAAAGCGTCGTCAGGCTCTCGGTCAGTGTCCCCACGCCGTAGAACGCCGCCCCGAGCATCCACCACATCAGGTAGAGCGCCTCGGGCTTGCGCCGCCAGTGCCGGTAGAGCACCACGCTGAACGCGATGGCAACCACCGTCGTGGCGATGGGGAGGTAGTGGACGAACGAGCGCATGAGCCGCAGGGTCAGTCGGTGAGGGTGCGGCTGCCGTCCGGCTGGAAGACGTACTCGAAGGTGTAGTAGCGCGCCGTGTCCTGATCGGGATCCGGCGACTCCGGTGCACCCTCGTAGTAGTTCAGGATGCGGACCTTGGCGTAGCGCCCGTCGGCCGTCTGGATGAAGAGGACGCGACCGGGAATCGGAGTGACGAGGTTGAGGGGCTGGTTGTAGTTGTACCATCCGTTGCCGGAGCCCGTCGCGATCGCAGTACCCGTGTCGGCGTCCGTGGCGTAGCCGTCAGCTGGCGCCTCGGTGAGGTCTTCGAAGCTGCCGGTCACGACCTGGGCAGCTCCGGCGCCGGGGCCACTCGTGCCGCCATTGACGATGATCGTGGTACCCTTGAAGCCGAGGTCCCAGGCCGTTGAGGCCGAGTCGCTGTTCGGCACGACCTCGCCCGTACGCAGGCTGAAGAAGGTGAATACGTCAGCGCCGATCGGTTGACCGGTGGTCGGATTAAAGCCCGTGATCGGATCGGCGGGGAGGTCCTGGACCATCTCGGCCTGAATCAGATCGGGTTCGATCACGGGCTCGGCGCTATCGCAGGCAGCAAGCACCATCATGAACAGGGCGAAAGAGAGAAAACGAAGGGAACGAGGCATGGTGGGGGGAGGATGGTGATGGAATTAGTCGGCGGCTGTCGTGAGGCGAAGCCCACCGAACCAGAGGCGGCCCGGCTGCGAAGGCATGCGCGCCGGGTTGGTGTAATCGAAGAGGTTGGTGACGCCAGCCTGCAACGTCAGCCAGTCGGTCAGGCCGTGCGTGAGGGTGACGTGCACAAGCGCATGGCCTGCCACGTACTCACTGGCGTCATCGAGGACGAGGTTGCCGTTGCGGTCGTAGTCGCCGTAGCGGGTGCGGACCGTCCCGCGCAGGGACACGGTCAAATCGGGGCGCGCAAGGATGCCGCGCAGTTCGAGGCTGCCGCTGTGGCGCGAGCGCTGGAACAGCCCGCCGTATTCGCTGGGGCGCACCGGGCGGTCGCGCCCGGCCTCGCGCCGGTAGATCGTGCCCGCTTCGACGGCCTCCAACGCGTCCAGATCGACAGCGTCGAGGTACTGGTAGCGCGCCGTGAGCGAGAGGGCCGAGAAGGGCGAAACCGTCGCGCCGAGTTCGAGGCCCTGCGTCTGCACGCGGTCAAGGTTGAAGTAGGAGTAGACCTGCCGCCCATTGGTCAACTCGGCCACCGGCGCGATCTCGATCAGATCCGACACCGTGTTGTGGAAGAGGTTGGCGCTGACCTGCAGCCCGTCGAACGGAGCTCCCTCGGCCCCTGCGTTGACGGAGAACGAGCGCTCGGGCCGCAGCGCCACACCGGATGTGAATGTGCTCTCGTAGCGGCTGACGAGCCCCTGGGCTTCCAGCTCGTCGAGGGACGCCAGGAGGTCAGTGGCGCCATAGACGCTGTACCCGGCGGGCGCGTTGGTGAAGTCGAGGTAGCGCTGCTGGAAGGTCGGCGCCTTGAAGCCGCTGCCCAGCGAGGCGCGCAGGCGGAGCCGCTCATGCGGCTTGACGAGCGCCGCGAGCATCGGGCTGAGGCGGCGCGCGTAATCGCTGTGCGCGTCGAAACGGGCGCTGGCCGTCAACTCGAACAGGCGCGACGCCAACCATTGCTCCTGCACGAACGCGAACAGGTTGGACGATGTGCGCCGCGCCCCGCGCAGCCGGTCGGCCTCGACGGCTTCGAGGATCGCGCCGCCGCCTACCGTGACGAGGTGCTTCGTACCGAGGAGGGCGTCGAGTTGGATCTCGCCTTTAGAATAGTCCTGATCAAAGCGGCTTTGCAGCAGATCGTCCACCGACCCGAGTTCGGTCTCGGTCCGGAAGCGCGACGTGTAGAGACGCACGGCCACCTTCGACCCCGACGCGAAGCGCTGCTCCAGCTCGCTGCCCGCGCTCCAATCCGTGCGGAGGCCGAGGCCGGTGAGCGGCATCGAGCCCGGCGGCAGGCTCACGTTCACGCCTTCGCGCTGGTCCTGCTGCGCGAGGCGCCCACGCACGCGCCATGTGAGCCGCTCGGTGAGGGGCACGGCGAGGTGGCCGTTCGCCGTGTAATCGGTGTAGCGGGGCGTGGTAGGTTCCGGCGTCGCGAGGTCGAGGTCGTAGCCGCCGGAGCGGATGCCATCGAAGCCGAGCCCAGCGCGCGCACCGCCCTGGTTCATCGCCAGGTCCACTGCCGTGTGCGTGGTCTCGTGCGATTCGATGCGCGCGGAGGCGCGCGCCTGCCACGGCGCTGTCGGCGTGCGCGAGATCAGGTTAATGACGCCCGCTAGGGCGTCGCTGCCGTAGAGGGACGAGAATGGCCCGCGGATGACCTCGACGCGTTCGATATCGTGCAGCGCTAGGCGGCTGAGATCGAGCGTGCCGCTCGTCCGTCCGATCACCGGCTCGCCATCGAGGAGAATGAGCGTGTAGTCCGAACCGAGGCCCTGCACCTGCACCCCCGTGCCGAAGGCGTGGACCGTCGTGTAGCCCCCGATCTCACCAAGCAGGTCGCTCAGGCGCGTGGCTCCCCGCGCGTTGGCGTCGTCCTGCGTGAGTACCTCGGCTGGAATCGCCAGGTCGCCGAGCCGGTCGGAGCCGCGCGTGGCGGTCACCATCACATCGGCTAGCTCGTAGAAACGGAGCGAATCCACCGCCGTCGAGTCGAGCTGCTGCGCGGCGCTGGATTGCACCGCGAGAAGTGCCAGCAGAAGGAAGCGCGTGCGCGCCAGGACGAGGGCCAGGTTCGAGCGGGCGGGTATATTGAGCGGGTCCAAGGCGATAGCCAGGTGGGCGATCAGACGGCGGCCAAGATAGAACCGTCATGTACAGATTTGCTCATATTTGGGCAACTTCGAGCAGTTTTAGCATGCCCTCCTGATGCCGAACGCGGCTAAGTCCTCAGAACTCCTGTCGTTGACGGAAGCAGCCACGCTGCTGGGCGTCCACCCGGCCACGCTGCGCCGCTGGGCAGACCAGGGCGACATCCTCGTGATGGTCACGCCGGGCGGGCACCGTCGCTTTCCCCGCACTGAGATCGACCGGTTGCGCGGGGTCAGCGCGCACGCCGAGGATGACGCCGCGTTCGCGCAACACCTGGTGGATCAGGCGCTCGCGCATACCCGCGTGCAACTCGAAGCCCAGCACGACGCCGCCTGGGTCACGGGCTTCGACGCGTCCGAGCGCGACGCCAAGCGGGAGTCGGGCCGCCGCCTGATGCAGTTGCTCCGCCAGCTCCTCGCCGCCGATGACGACGAGCAGGGACCCATTCTCGACGAGGTCCGGGCTCTCGGGCAGACCTATGCCGACGACGCCCACCGCAGCAACATGGGCTTGACGGACACCCTTCGGGCGGTCACCTTCTTTCGCGACCAGATCCTGGAGTCCACCCTCGCCGGGCCTGACGCTATGCCAATGGATCAGGAGGCGGGGCGCCGCGCCATTCAACGCATCAATGCCTTCTTCAGCGCCATCCTGCTCGCCGTTGCTGCCGCCTTCGACTGAGCCGGTTTAGAACGGCGCGTCCGAGGCAGGCGGCAGGGGAGGCGGGCCTTCTGAAAAGCCGATGGCGCCGTCGTCCCCGCTGAAGTCGCCGCCGTAGCCGCCCCTGAATCCCCCGTCGGTGTCGCCCGCGAGGTAGCTCGTCAGGTTCTCGAAGCGGGCGAACTGGTTGACGAAGGCCAGTTTGACGTTGCCGATGGGGCCGTTCCGCTGCTTGCCGATAATGACCTCGGCGAGGCCTTCGGTCGAGTTGCCGTTCTCGTCCACCGTGATGCCGTAGCGCTCTGCGCGGTAGATGAAGCCTACCACGTCGGCGTCCTGCTCGATGGAGCCGGATTCGCGGAGGTCGGAGAGTTGCGGCCGTTTGTCGCCGCCACGCGTCTCGACGGCACGCGAGAGCTGCGAGAGAGCGATGACGGGCACGTTGAGTTCCTTCGCCAGCCCCTTGAGCGAGCGGCTGATCTGCGCGATCTCCTGTTCGCGGTTGCCGCCTTTGCTCGTGACCGTTCCATGCATGAGCTGCAGGTAGTCCACGATCACGAGGCCAATGTTGTGCTCGGCCTTGAGGCGACGGCACTTGGCGCGCAGTTCGAGGATCCCGAGGCCCGGCGTGTCGTCGATGAAGATGGGCGCTTCGGCGAGGCGACCGGCGGCACGGGCCAGCTTGGGCCAGTCGTCGTCGTGGAGGCGGCCGGTGCGGGCGGCCTGCGCGTCCACGCGCGCCTCCGACGTGAGCAGACGCTGCGCCAACTGCGCGGCGCTCATCTCCAGCGAGAAGAAGGCCACCGGCGCAGGCTTCTCGGGGTGCAGTGCCGAGTTGCGCATCATGGCCAGGCTCATTGCCGTTTTGCCCATGGAGGGCCTAGCTGCAATAATAACGAGGTCGGAGGGCTGCCAGCCGCCCGTGAGGGCGTCGAGTTGGGAGAAGCCGCTCGGCACGCCCGTGATGCCGCCGACGCGCCCGTGCAGGCTGTGGAGCCGCTCGAAGGTCTCCTTGACCACATCGCTCATCGGGACGGCGCCCCGCCGGAGCTGGCTCTCGGAGATCTGGAAGATCTCACGCTCCGCGTTGTCGAGCAGGTCGAAGGCGTCGACCGTCGGGTCGTAGGCGTGGCCGACGACGCCGGTCATCGTGGTGATGAGCTTGCGCAGCAAACTCTTCTCGGCGATGATGCGCGCGTGGTACTCCACGTTGGCCGCGCTCGCCACGCGCGTCGTCAGTTCCGAGAGGTAATAGCCGCCGATGGGCTCGTAGTCGCCGCGCCGCTTCAGTTCCTCGGTCAGCGTGACGAGGTCGACCGGGTTGCCGCGCTCGAAGAGCGCCTGCATGGCCCCATAGATGCGCTGGTGCCGGGGCTCGTAGAACGCGTCGGCGGGCAGGATCTCGATGGCCTTGGGAATGGCCTCGCGCTCGATCAGCATCGCGCCGAGCACCGACTGCTCGACATCCGACGCCTGCGGCGGCACGCGCCCGGCCTGCTCCTGCATCGGGACGACGTTGGCCGGGCGGCTCCGCCGCGACGGGCCCGTCATGGTGGAGAGCGGATACTGAGGCGCGCCGCTCTCTTCGATGCGCAGCGGGCGTTGTTGTTGGTCGTCGGGTTCGGCCATGGGGGTGGGGCTCAGCGGCCGTCGGAGCGCGCGCGCTCCGTAAGCTGGTCGTAGCGGGTGCGGAGCAGCTTCACGTCTTCCCACGTCGGGCGCTTCCACTGCGGGTTGCGCAGGAGCGCGGCAGGGTGGTAGGTGACGAGCAGCGGCACGCCGTAGTAGTCCTGAAATTTGCCGCGGAGGCTCGCGAGGGAGGAGGTCTTGCCGAGCAGCCCGTTCCCTGCGCTCTTGCCCACGGCGAGGATCACCTTTGGCTGCACAAGCGCGATCTGCTTGTAGAGGATCGGGATGTGCGCCTCGACCTCGGCCGGGAGCGGGTCGCGGTTGTTCGGCGGGCGGCTCTTGAGGATGTTGGTGATGTAGACCTCCTCGCGCTCGAAGTTGACTGCTTCGAGGATCTTGTTGAGGAGCTGTCCCGCCCGCCCGACGAAGGGCTCACCCTGCCGATCCTCGTCTGCACCTGGCGCCTCGCCCACGATCATCAGGTCGGCGTGCGGATCGCCGGTGCCGAGGACGGGCTTGATGCGGTCGGCATCGATGGGCACCAAGACAGTCTCCTGCAACCAGTCGCGGACTTCCTCCAACGACGTGAAACCACGCAGCGGCGAATCCTCAGGGATCAGCGCCTCGATGCGCTCGTAGGGCGAGAGCGTCGTGTCCTGGCTTGGATCGGGGAGAGCACCGAACAGATCGGGGGGCATCGGGTGGTCGGAAGCGTCGGCGTTAGGATCAGCGAGCAAAACCGAGGCGCTGGGCTCGTCCATCCCCGGATACGCCGTCAGAAAGCGTTTCGGCCCGACGAGTGCACGCTGGAAAACCAGGAGGCGCTGGGCCTCGCGAAGCGCGTCAAGCACGGGTGGGCAGGCGCTGAATGTAGTGGGAAGGCACGGGTTGGGAGCGCCGCGCGCGGCGTGAAGCGAATGTAACCGGCTGGCCGTCAACGCCGCAACGACACCGCCGTGAATTCCCTCGGCACTCAGTTGCGGAGCATCGCGCGAACGGCCGGAAAAATCAGGGCGGTCCAGCCCGTGTAGGCCTCGCCGTCGGGATGCAGCCCGTCGGCCCCGACGGCGGCACCCTGCGTGCGCGAGAGCGGCGCGATGTCCACCCAGGCCGTGCCTGCTCGCTCCGTCTCCTCCTGCGCGACCGCGTTGAACACATTGATGGCTTCCGTGATGGCCTGCCGGTCGCGTCCAGCCGCGAACGGCGTCACGCCCCAATCGGGGATCGACACGACGACGACGCGCTTGACTCTCTCCTCTGCAAAGCCGATGGCCCGATTCAGGAGCCCCCGGAACTGTGTGCGGTACTCCTCGAGGTCACGTCCCCGGTACTGGTTGTTGACGCCGACCAGCAGCGAGACGAGGTCGTACGGCCCCTGTGGATCGGCCGCGTCAATGCCTGCATTGAGTTCGTCGGTCGTCCACCCCGTCGCGGCGATGATCTCTGGCTCTCCAATGGCGACGCCGTCGGCCCTTAGCCGGGCAACGAGTTGGTGTGGCCACCGGTCCTCAGGCGCCACGCCTTCTCCGATGGTGTACGAATCGCCGAGCGCGAGGTAGCGGAGCGTCTCGCTCATTCAAGGCGCACGGTTATTAGGTCGAGCAGCACTTCGGCCACCTGCGTCTTCGGCATCCGGGCCAGGTCCTCTTTGTAGCCGTCCGCGCCGAGGAGGGTCACGCGGTTGGTGCCCGGCCCGAAGCCCGCCCCGTCCTCGTTGGCGTGGTTGAGCACGATCCAGTCGAGGTTTTTCTTTTCGAGCTTGGCGCGGGCGTGGACCTCACCATCATGCGTTTCGAGCGCGAATCCGACGAGCACCTGCCCGTCCCGCTTGCGTTCGCCCAAAGCTGCCAGCACGTCGGGCGTGCGGCGAAGACGGAGCGTGAGGTCGTCCTCCGACTTCTTTGTTTTGCGGTCGCTTGGCTCGGCAGGGGCAAAGTCGGCGACGGCCGCGGCGGCGATCACGAGATCAGCGTCGGCGTGGGCGAGGGCGGCGCGGTGCAGATCGTCGGCGCTCACGATGTCCTCGCGCATGACGCCCGGGGGCGTGTCGAGCCC
>JABDIZ010000201.1 GCA_013003465.1 Rhodothermaceae bacterium | reverse complement strand
GACGTAGGCTAGCCCATAGCCTACCCATCGCAGGGCCGGGCTCCAGGCTTGCCAGTCGGCCAGGAGCCCCACGACCATTCCGACGAAAGCGAGGACAACGAAGACCAACTCCATGCGTTCGCGGCGGAACCACGCACGCGGCTCGTTCGGAGGAGCCAGAGGGGTTGCTTGCTCCGGAAGCCGCTCCGTGAACATGGTCCGTGCTGAAGGCTCACCCTCTACCGGACCAATCCTCTCGGGCGCCACGATCCCAAACGCCTGCACTGCTCGAGCAATGTGGTCGGGGGATGTGAGCGCGTCATCGTACTCCACCCGCAGGATGCCCCTTCGAAATGAAGCCCGCGCGCGCCGAACGCCGGGCACCGCCCGCACTCGTTCTTCCAGACGGTAGGCGCACGACTCACAACTCCGCCCGCCTCGCCGACCGACATCCAGGATGCAGGTGAGCGTGGGATCGTCGGCTAGTGAGGCCGCGAGGCGTCGAGCCAGGGTTTCAGCCTCGGTGGTGTCCATCCGCTCGGCATCGTAGTCGAGGGCGAGGCGCCCCCGCGTGGTGTCCACCTCGATGCGGAGCAACCCATCGGTCGGATCGGCTGATGCGTCTGGTCCGCTCACGCTATCAGGTGGCGAAGGGGCGAAGGATCGGGCCGGGCCGGGAGACATGGGAGACCTGCGGCAGAGCCGTCATGGAGCGGGACACGTATGCAGATCGAGGAAGCGGTAGGCGGGCAGCACCCGACCGTGCCTGCGATGACAATGAAAGGGGCCGGGTACGCGGATGCAAGGTCCGGCCCGCTCGTCTTCATCAGAAGCGGCCCTCCCCGGCCTCCGATGCCGGGGGCCAGCCCACACTGGAGCGGGGCGATCCCCTACATCCGAGCACGCGTGCGGCTCGCCAGACGCCTCGCAGGCGACAGCGATGTTACGTTCGCTTTTCCCTTCCTCCACTCCGTTCGCTCATGCTCGACCTCTGGGTCGTTTTCCTCATCGGCCTGCTTGGTTCAGCGCACTGCGTCGGCATGTGCGGCGGCTTCGTCGCGCTGCTGGGACACACGGCCTCGACGGGTGCGGCGCGGCGGCGGCAGGCCGCCTATTTTTCCGGAAAAACGGCAACCTATGCGGTCATGGGCGCACTCGCCGGATGGGTGGGCGGAGCCGCGGGCATCGCCCTCTCGGGCTTCCAGGGGTTGCTGAGTGTGTTCCTCGGCCTCGTGCTCGTCGCCATCGGGCTAGGGCTGTGTGGCCTCCTGCATTACCTGCCGGGCGCGGGGCGTGTGAGTAGCCGCGTGGCCGTCTATCTCGGCCCTGCCGTTCGTCGCCTCGTGCAACAGGATCGGCCGAGTGCCCTCTTCGGACTCGGTGCCGTGAATGGCCTACTCCCCTGCGGCCTCGTCTACGGCATGCTCGCCAAAGCCGCCACGACGGGCAGCGCGGCGGGGGGCGCCCTGACGCTCGCCGTCTTCGGCCTGGGGACCGTCCCCGCGCTCGCGCTCGTGGGTGCCGTTGGAGCCCTGATGCCTCCGGCCCGGAGGCTGTGGCTCCAGCGCGCAGGCGGCGTCCTCGTCGTTGCCCTGGGTGTGCTGACCCTGACGCGCGCGGCAGCGGCCTTCGGTCTCCTCAGCCCTGAAGCCGCGCCGCACGCCCACACGCTCCTCTGCCTGCCCTGATACAACCGGGCGGCATCATCACGAGGCCATGAGGGTGACGATCAGGATGCCGAGCGCAACGGCGATGATCGACAGGATCATGGTTAATCCGATGCCTGCGATCTCCGTGTCGGAAGGGTTTGTGTCTTCACGCTCCCAGTACGGCAGGAGGTCGCGGGCCGCTTCCTCCTCGGCGCGGCGCCGAAGCTCTTCCTTCCGCGCTTCGGCGCGCTCCGCCTCCTTTCGGGCACGAAACGCATCGACCGCATCATCGGTGCCAACGTGGAAGCGACCGTAGGGGCTCCACCGCGTAGGACCACCGGCCAGTTGGGCACGCACGCGCCAGAACAGCGGCGCATCGGTCGCCGGAACGGCATCGACCAAGGTCAACTCCGTGCTCGGCCCGGCATCGAAGCCCACCACGCCCCGCGCAAACTGGCGGTCGGGACTGACTTCGAAGCGATACCCGCGGGCGCCCGGTACACCCACCCACTGGAACGTAATGGCTGCGCGGTCAACGATGGCCCCACTCAGGGGATCGAGAGGACGCGGCGGCGCGACGGAGGAAGCGGCCGAAGCCGGAGAGGACAGGGGGGAAGCAGCAAGCGTACTCATGACGAGACAGGGTCGGAAGATGCGGAAGTCGATGAAGGAGGTTCGTAGCCTCGGGCGGGCCCCTCTATATCGTCGAGGAGGATGCGCAGAGCGGGCGTCTCCACGTCATCGAACTGGCCGTCGCGGACGGCCCAGCGGAATCCCGCGACGGCGAGCGCGGCGAGAGCCAGGGCGAGTGGAACGAGGACGTAGAGCACCGTCATGGGGTAGCGCCGCGCGCGCGGCGGAACGAGGGCTGGAGGATGGCGAGCCCGACGACGAGCAACGACGAAGCGGGCATGGCGACGGCCGCCACGAGCGGCGTCACGAGCCCGGCGACGGCCGCACCGGCGCCGATGAGGTTGTAGGCGAGCGAAAGCCCGAGCAGGCGGCGGATCGTCCGCATCACGCTGCGTGCGCCCTGGAAGAGGTCGGCGAGGGGCGTGAGGCCGGGCCGCGTGAGGAACACATCGGCGGCAACGAGGCTGACCGTCGTGCCTCCGCCCACCGCGACGCCCACATCGGCGGCGCGGAGCGCCGCGGCGTCGTTCACGCCATCGCCCACCATGAGCACGACGTGCCCCTCGGCCTGGAGCTGCCCGACGGCGGCACGCTTGGCTTCGGGTGAGACGCCCCCGTGCGCACGGTCGGGCGCCAATCCTAGATGGCTCGCTACGGCAGCCACGGCCGCGGGATGGTCGCCGGAGAGGAGGTGGACGGTCTTGCCCTCGCGTTCGAGCGCGTGCACGAGCGGCCCGGCCTCGTCGCGGAGGCGGTCGCCGAAGGCCGCCATCGCTTTCCACGCGCCATCCACGAGTACGCCGACGGGCGTGGAGCCCTCCTGCGCGAAGCGGTCGAGGGCCGTCTGAAAATCTGTGGGTAGCGGCTGGCTCGTCTTCGCTCCACACCATGCCGGACGCCCGACAACGACGTGGTGATGACCAACCAGGCCATGCACGCCCTGCCCCGCCACAGCCTCGAATCCGTAAACCTCTGGCTGCTGCTCATCGCCCCGCGCCCGCACGAGTGCAGCGGCGATGGGATGGTTCGATTGTGCTTCGAGCGCCGTAGCGAGGTCGAGGGCTGTGTCATCCCCGACCCACTCCACGAGCGCCATGCGACCCTCGGTGAGCGTGCCGGTCTTGTCGAGCACGACGGTATCCACGTCGGTGAGCCGCTGCGTGGCCCCGTCGCTCTTGATGAAGAGGCCCGACCGAGCCGCGCGCCCCGCAGCGATGGCCAGGGCGAGCGGCGTGGCCATACCGAGGGCGCAGGGGCAGGTGATGACGAGTAGGGCGGCGGTGTGCTGCGCCGCCTGGCTCGGATCGAGGATCGCCCACAGCACCGCCGTAAACATCGCCAGGGCAAACACGCTCAGGAGGAAGGCGCCCCCGATCCGGTCCGCGAGCAGCACCACGGGCGCACGCTGTCCGTCGGTTTCGCGCACCCACGCCAGCAGGCGCCCCACGCGCGTGGCCTCCCCCGCTGCCTCGGTACGGACGCGGAGGGGCGCACTCAGATTCGTCGCTCCCGCGCTCACACGTCCGCCCTCGACGACCGTGACGGGACGCGCTTCGCCCGTCAGCACCGCATTGTCCAGCCGACTCGCGCCGTGCACGACGAGACCGTCCACGGGGAGCACTTCCCCGGCCGGGACCTCGACGACATCGTCGCGGCGCAGTTCGTCCTGGCGCACGATCTCGACGCTGCCCCCCTCCCCGATCCGCCGGGCCGTCGTGGGGACGAGCGTGAGGAGACGGTCGGCGGCTTCGCCCGCGAGGCGGCGGCTGCGAAGCTGGAGGTACCGAGCCGTCAGGAGTGCCGCGATGAGGACGGTGATCGAGTCGAACCAGACCTCGCCACGGCCTACGACGGTTGCCCACGCGCTGTGTCCGAACCCGACAGCGATACCGAGCGCAATCGGCGTGTCCATGTGGAGGCGACGGGGATCGTGCGCAGCGACGGCGGTGCGGATCGAAGCCCAGGCCCGCTGGAAGAACGGCGCCCCGCCGTACGCCACCGCCGGGGCGGCGAGCACGAGCGATGCCCACCGAGCAGCCGTTTCGAGCGCTCCTCCGACCGCATCGAGACCGGAGTAGAGGGCGAAGGCGACGAGCATCACGTTCCCCGCGAGCGCCCAGGCTACGCCGAGGCGGATCAGAAGTCGACGTTCGGCCTCCGTTCGCTGTCCCGCCTCGACC
>JABDIZ010000334.1 GCA_013003465.1 Rhodothermaceae bacterium | reverse complement strand
GAATAACAATCGCGAGCGGGGGGCGGCTCTGTGCCACATCGGGAGGAGTCTCAACGCAAAACGCCGAGCCCTGAGAGGGACTCGGCGTTCGCTGTAGCGGGGGCGGGACTCGAACCCGCGATCTTCGGGTTATGAGCCCGACGAGATACCACTTCTCCACCCCGCAGTGTGGACGCCCAATATACGGAGCCCAGACACCTCGCTTCAAGCAGGCAGACGGAGCCGCGGTGAAGAATCCGAAGGACGCCACGGAAGAAGGGGGCGCCCATAGATAGCCGCTTCTCGCTATTTTAGCCACGTCCCATTTCCGTCTCATCAGCCTCCCATCATGGCTACGGTTCGTCCGTTCCGGGCCCTCCGCCCGACCCCCGACTTCGCAGAGCAGGTTGCCTCCGTTCCTTACGACGTGATCAGCAGCGACGAAGCGCGCATCCTCGCCGACGGCAGCGCCCACTCCTTCCTCCACGTCATCCGCCCGGAGATCGATCTGCCCGAAGGCACGGACGAGCACGCCGATGCCGTGTACGAGAAGGGCGCCGAAAACCTGACGCGCTTTGCCGAAAGCGAGGCCTTCCTGGAGGAAGACGCCCCGGCGCTCTACGTCTACCGCCTCGTCATGAACGGGCGCGAGCAGACCGGCATCTTCGGCCTCGTCTCGGCGCAGGAGTATGAGGACGACATCATCCTCAAGCACGAGAAAACGCGGCCCGACAAGGAGGACGATCGCACCCGCCACATCCTGACGCAGCGGGCGCACGCCGAGCCCGTGATGCTCACCTATCGCGGCGTGGATACCATCGATGAGGCCGTGGCCGAGGCCGTGGAGGGCGAGCCCCTCTACGACTTCACGGCGAAGGATTACGTCCGCCACACCATCTGGAAGATGGAACAGCCGGAGGCCGTTAGCCAGGCGTTTGCCGACGAGGTCGAGGCGCTCTACGTGGCCGATGGGCACCACCGCTCGGCCGCCGCGAGCCGCGTGGCCGCCGAACTCGCCGACGCCGAGGGCGCGCAGCACTTCATGGCCGTCCTCTTCCCGATGGAGGACATGGAGATCATGCCCTACAACCGCGTCATCAAGAAGCTGCCCATCGGCAAGCAGCGCTTCCTCGAACAACTCCGCCACCGCTTCGACGTAGAGGAGACCTACTTCGCCGAGCCCGAGGAGCCCGGCACCATCGGCCTCTACCTCGGCGACGGCTGGTACCACCTCCGCCTCCCCGAAACGGAACGCGACGGGCTGGCCGACACGCTCGACGTTGCTCGTCTGGGCGAGTTCATTCTGGAGCCCATGCTCGGCATCACCGACCCGCGCACGGATCAGAACATCGCATTCGTCGGCGGCATCCGGGGCACAGGCGAACTCGAGCGGCTGGTCAATACCGACGCGGTGGACCTCGCCATCGCCATGTACCCGACCAGCCCCGACGAACTGCTCGACGTGTCGGATGCGGGGGAGTTGATGCCGCCCAAGTCCACCTGGTTCGAGCCCAAGCTGCGTAGCGGCTTGCTGGTCCACCGGTTTTAGGCAGAAGGCTTGAGGCTGGACGCCAGAGGCCTCAAGCACCACGCCTCACGCTCCACGCCTCACGCTCCACGCCTAAACACTATGACCATCCTCATCGCCGATGCCTTTTCTGAACTCGGGCTCCAGGATCTGCGCGACGCAGGGCATGTCATCGTCTATGAGCCCGCCCTCAAAGGGGCGGAGCTGACGAACGCGCTCGCCGAACACAGCCCGGCGGTGCTCGTGGTCCGTTCTACCAAGGTGACGGCGGAGGACCTCGACGCCTCGTCCGATCTGGAACTGATCGTCCGCGCGGGGGCAGGCTACGACACGATTGACGTGGAGGGCGCGTCGCGGCGCGGCATCTTCGTCGCCAACTGTCCGGGGAAGAACGCGGCAGCCGTGGCGGAACTGGCTTTCGGGCTCATCCTCGCTCTCGACCGGCGCATTCCGGACAACGTGGCCGAAGCGCGCGCCGGGCGCTGGAACAAGCAAGGCTTTTCGAGTGCGCCGGGCCTCAAGGGGCGTCGGCTCGGCCTGATAGGGCTGGGCAACATCGGGCAGGAGATGGCCGTGCGGGCTCGTGCATTCGGGATGGGTGTGGTGGCGTGGAGCCGCTCGCTCACCGACGAGCGCGCAGCCGAACTCGGCGTCTTCCGGGTCGAGACGCCCAAGGACGTCGCCGAGATCGCCGATGTGGTGAGCGTGCACGTGGCCTCCACTCCCGAGACGGAGCACCTCATTGATGCCGAGTTCATCGCGGCGATGAAGCCGGGGGCGTTCCTCATCAACACGGCCCGCGCGTCGGTGATGGACGAGGAGGCGGTTGCGAAGGCGATGGACGAGAAAGACCTCCGCGTGGCGACCGACGTGCCGCGCGGCGAGCCGCAGGCCAAGGCCGGGGAGTGGAGCCACGCCTTCGCCGACCACCCCAACCTCTACATCACCCACCACATCGGCGCGTCCACGGATCAGGCCACCGAAGCCATCGGCGACGAGGCCGTGCGTGTGGTGTTGACCTACGCCGAGACGGGCCGCGTGCCCAACTGCGTCAACCTCGCCGACAAGACCCCGGCCACGCACCTGCTGACCGTCCGCCACCACGACAAGGTGGGGGTGTTGGCCGGCGTGCTCGATGCCGTGCGCGAGGCGGGCTGGAACGTGCAGGAGATGGAGAACCTCATCTTCGCAGGGGCCGAGGCTGCCTGCGCGCGCATCCGCTTCGATGGGCGGCCCGATGCCGAGACGCTGGGTCGCATTCGCGAGCAACCGGAGGTGCTCAATGCCACCGTTATCGCCCTCTGACGACCTGGCGTCGGCACTGGTCGAGGTGGATCGCCGCGCGCAGTTGGCGCAGTGGTTTCTCAAAGGCTACCTCGTCCTGCTCGCTGTGTCGTTCGTATCGAGCGTGCTCCAACTCCTGCTGCTCCAGGATGCACAGAACGGCGCCTTTGTCTCCGAGGCGCGGGCGACGGCCAACGACACCCGGGAACTCGTCGTGGCCGTGTTGACGATCGCGGGGCTCCTCGCCAACGCGGTGGTGTTTCTCCGCTGGAAATGGGCGGGCTATCGGCTGATGCCATCGCTGACGGGACATCCTACGGAGCACAAGCCGGGCTGGGCCGCAGGTGCCTACTTCGTTCCCATTCTCAACCTGTTTCGCCCGTACCAGATCATGCGCGAGATGGCTGAAGAGAGCACGTCGTCGAGCGAGGCCCTCCGGCTCGATACCGAAGATCGGACGGGTTCGCTGATCGGGGTGTGGTGGGGCGCGTGGGTGGTCTCAGGCATTGCCGAGCGGCTTATCATGCGGCTGACTCTCTCCGCTTCGACGCTGGACGAATTCATCACCCTCACGCAGGTCAACATCGGCATTGTTCTGCTCAGCGCAGTGGCGGGTGTATCCGCCGTGCTCGTCATCCACCGGGTGAACGAGCGGCAGCAGAGGAAAGGCGAAGAAGTGCGGGCCGGGGTCGTTGATGATCCGCTGGCGACGCTTGTCCTGTAGCACGCCCGTCCAATACGTGCACCGGGAGCTTGGGGGCGCTAAATTATTAGCACCTACTCATTCGACGCCGATCCCCATGCGCTTTTTCCTCCCCCTTGCCCTGCTGCTCGCGGCTCCTGCGCTCCAGGCACAGGACGGCGTGCCTTCCGCCGAAGACGACGTCCGCGCGGTCGTTACTGAACTCTTCGACGCCATGCGCGCGGCCGATTCGTCGCGTGTGCGTGCGGTCTTCCATGCCGATGCCCGTCTCCACACCACGATGCGGCAGGGCGAAGACACCCGCCTCGTCGAAGGCTCCCTCGCCAACTTCCTGACGGCCGTCGGGACGCCTCATGATGAGATGTGGGACGAGCGCGTGGACGAGATCGTAGTGCACGTAGACGATGGGCTGGCTACGGCCTGGATGGACTACGCTTTCTACGCGGGCGAGCAGTTCAGCCACTGCGGCGTCAACGCCATCCAACTCGTGCAGACCGACGACGGCTGGAAGATGCTCAACCTCATCGATACACGGCGGCGCGAGTGCGAGGACACGATGTAACTTGGGGCGTTGTTCACCCTGAATGCCACGCCCCATGTCTACTTCCGCCGACCTCCTCACGACGACCGAACGCCTCCACAACTTCTCCGCCGGTCCGGGCGCGCTGCCCACCGAGGTGATGCTCGAACTCCGCGACGAACTGCCGGTCTACCGCGACCTCGGCTCGTCCATCATGGAGGTGAGCCACCGCTCGGCCGCGTACACCGAGATCAACGAGCGCGTGGTCGCACGCATGAAGCGCCTCCTCGGCCTCGGCGACGAGTGGCACGTCGTCTTCCTCCAGGGCGGCGCCTCGATGCAGTTCCACCAGGTCGCACTCAACTTCCTGCCCGAGGGCGGCGTGGCGGATTACCTCAACACGGGTTCGTGGAGCACGAAGGCCATCAAGGAGGCGAAGATCGTGGCGCGCGGGCGGAACGCGTTCGCCAACGTGGCCGCGAGTAGTGAGGAGGCCGGGTTCACGTACATCCCGGACCCGAGCACCTGGGAACTGAGCCCGCAGGCCGCGTACCTCCACTACACGAGCAACAACACGATCTACGGCACCGAATTCCACTACGAGCCGGAGGCCGAGGTGCCGCTCGTCTGCGATGCCTCGTCCAATTTCCTCAGCCACCCCATCGAGACACACCGGTATGGCCTGATCTACGCCGGGGCGCAGAAGAACATTGGCCCGGCAGGCGCGACGGCCGTGCTCATCCGCGAGGACTTTCTCCAGCGCCGCCACGAGGGCTTGCCCACGATGCTCGACTACGGGACGCACACGGCCAAGTTGTTTAACACGCCGCCTGTCTATGCCGTCTACATCATCGAGAAGGTGCTGGCCTGGATCGAAAACCACGGTGGCCTCGCCGGCATGGCGGCTCGCAACGACGATAAGGCTTCCGCACTCTACGGCGCTATCGACGCGACAGAGTTCTACCGAGGCACCGCCCGGCCCGACTCGCGCTCGAAGATGAACGTCACCTTTCGCCTGCCAAGCGAAGACCTGGAAGCGCAGTTCGTCGCGGAAGCGAAAGGGGAGGGGCTGCTCGCGCTCAAGGGCTACCGCACGGTCGGCGGTGTCCGCGCCTCGATCTACAACGCCGTCTCGATGGAATCCGTCCAGGCACTCATCGACTTCATGCGCCACTTCGAGGCGGCGCGCGGCTAGGTCCGAGGCCTTCGTTGATCCTGAACGGGGGGCTCGGTGAGTCCTCCCGTTTGGTTGTTGCAGGAATCCCTCTGCGTGCCGTACCGTGGGGGGCGTCTGCTAGACCCTTCCGCCATGCCGCTTTCGATTGGAGTCCCCCGTGAAACTGCGCCCGGTGAGCGGCGCGTGGC
>JABDIZ010000328.1 GCA_013003465.1 Rhodothermaceae bacterium | reverse complement strand
CGAGCACCGTGTGGCCCGACGCGAAATCGGATTCCCACGTCGAGTTGAGGCCCGGTGCCCCTCCTGCTCGACCGAAGCCAGTGTCGGGTTGCCTATCGGGGTCGTAGGCGGCCATGAAGAGGCGCGTCATCGCAGGGCTCAGGAGGCGATGGTCGAGGAGAGCCTGCTCGAAGCGGAGCAGGTCTTCGGCTGTTGCATAGCCGCCGCCTGCAGGCGTCCCGCGTGGGCCGAGACCGTCGGGCAGCGGCTCAGCGTAGCCCGGCCTGTGCTGCTGCGTATACGGCACGGCGAGGTTTGGCGCGTCCCGCCAGTACGAGTCGGTATTCTCCATTCCGGCGGGTGCGTAGACGTGCTCCCGCACGAAGTCGTAGTACGACTGGCCTGATACCACCTCGATGATCCCGCCGAGGACCTCGTAGCCTACGTTGCTGTACTGCCACTGCGCGCCCGGCTCAAACTCCAGAGGGATGTCCCGGATGAACGCGAGGTAGTCGTCGAGTTCGCGGAGTTCCGTGCGCCGTGCGAGGTACTCGGGGTGCTCCCAGTAGTGCCCCCACCCGGAGCGGTGCTGGAGCAGATGCCGCACCGTCACCCGATCTGCGACCTCGTCGGGGAACCCGTCGAGGTAGGTACCGATGGGGGCATCGAGGTCGAGCTTGCCCATCTCGGCGAGCTTGAGGACGGCGACGCCGGTGATGAGCTTGTTGAGCGAGCCGATGTTGAAGCGCGTGTCGAGCGTGTTGCGCTCGCCCTCGGCTTTGTTTGCCCAGCCATAGGCTTCGCTAAAGATCACCTCGCCGTGCCGTGCCACGAGCACGACGCCGGAGAAGGCCTCGTCGGCCTCTGCCTGTTTCAGAAAGGCCTTGACCTCGTCGAGGCTGCCGAACTGGCGGCCATCACTCTGCCCGGCAGGTGCTACGTCGAAGCCGAGGATGGAGTGGGGCTCGGCCTCGTCGAGCGTGAGCGTCAGCCGAAGCGGCGGCCCTCCGCCATCGGGGTGGCGCGCGACAAACGATCCCTGGTACGGGCTGCGTAGTTCCACCTCCAAGATCTCCGCGTCGCCCAGATCGTTGTGGAGCCGTTCCAGCATCGCGACGAGTTGATTCTCCGACACCTTGGCTTTCAGCTCAGGGCTGATTGCCGTCGCGACAAAGGCGCGGTGGACCGCCGGGTCGGAGGTGCAGACGGCGGCAAAGAACGCGTTGGCTTGGGCGCCGA
The DNA here is from genome assembly GCA_013003465.1 of Rhodothermaceae bacterium. Lineage (GTDB taxonomy): Bacteria > Bacteroidota > Rhodothermia > Rhodothermales > Rubricoccaceae > JABDIZ01. The sequence goes on along the minus strand of JABDIZ010000328.1, from coordinate 9,211 downwards.
TGGCATTGGGCGGGAGTCGTCGCACCCGATCGCAGTCGTCGAGGCGCGTCGAGTCGCTCGCATGATCAACGGTCGTATCCTCGCCGAGGCTCGTGAGGGGCTGGCTTCCAGCATAGACCATGCTGGTTTGGCTGCCGAGGCCGAGCAGTAAGGCGAGCAGCAGGGCGGAGACGACCAAGCGTGTCATGGCGAGAGGGGAGAGCGAGAGCACAGGTGTGACTCCTCGTTGCCTGCGCAAGCCATATGCCGCTGGCTGCGTGCGCTCAAAATGACGCGTCCGGGCGCATCGGCCCGTCGAGGGGTGTGCGCGTGCGCCCACTGTATGTGCGCTGGCGCGCAGCCGATCTCGTCGCAAGCGATCAGGGCTGGTTCAACAAGCGGCTCAGCTCCACCTGGTAGAGGTCTGAGTCGTTGCCCGCCAGGTGGGCATAAAAGAGATAACGACCATCAGGCGAAAGGGCCGGTGTCCATTCGTAGTCCGCTGTGTTGATCGTAGCTCCCAAGTTGGCGACGGACGACCACGCCCCATCTTCTTTGTAGACGATGAACAGGTCGCCGTTTCCCTTGGTCCCTTCGCGCTCCGAGTAGAAGATGATGAAGCGCTCCTGGGGGTCTAGGATCGCCTCACCATCCGTAGCCTCGCTGTTGAAGGGCATCACCATGGGCTCGGTATAGTGTCCGTCGACCAACTCGGCCCGATAGATATCGACGCCTCCAGGTCCGCCCGTTCTGTTCGAGTGAAAGTAGAGCTCGCCCTTCTCGGTCGTGTGGGGATGGCTGTCGATGCCGTCGCTGTTTACGGGCGGCGGCAGGTGCTGGGGCGTACCCCATCCGCCTTCGGTTCGTTCGACAACCCAGAGGTCGTTGTGTGAGCGTTCGCCTGAGTCGTCGATAGGCCGTTTCGAGGCGAAGTAGAGCCGGTTGCCGTCGAACGAGGGATATTCGTCGCTGTACTGGCCCGAGAACGGAAGAACGGTCGGTTTTTGCCAGGCTCCGCCTTCAAAGTGGGAGACGTAAAGGGCGGGCGTATCCCGCCACGAAGCGCGCCGGGTGAAGTAGAGCGTGCGCCCATCCGGCGAGAACGTGGGGCCGTACTCGATGGCGTCGGTGCTGACGATGCCCGGAGCGAAAAGCAGCGGCTGCTCCAGCGTCTCTGTCATCTGATAAGGGTGCGGCTGGGCCACGGCGTGGTGGGCAGAGCACATCAGGAGCGCAAGGAGCGTCGCGACTCCAAGAGGCGTCGGGACCGTGCGATGGAAGGCGGGCATGGTGATAGCGAAACGTGAGGGGTGTGGAATCGAGAAGGCCCTAGTCGCCCAGCGCCTCCGAGAGCTGGATGATGTTCCCATCGGGGTCGCGGAGTTGGATCAGGCGCAGGGTGTGGGCCGGAACGTCGAGCGCGGGGGGGCGCTCTCCCGTTGCTGCCTCTACACGGTCGGCGATGGCATCCACGTCCGGTACCCAGAAGCCGACCTTGAAAATCCCGAGGCTGCGGTCTACGTCCGGGGCATCAGTCCTCCAGATAAGCTCGACGAACAGGTGCTCGTTCATCAGGTTGATGATGCGCGCCGTGCTGTCGTCAGCGGTCCAGCGGTCATGCTCCGTCAGCCCGAACGCTCGCCTGTACCAGTCGGCTGACTGCTCCACATCCTCCACCAGCACGGCGAAGAACTGGCGTGTGCCGATCTCTGGCACCCACGGCTCGGGCTGCTGTGCACTCGTTGCCGTGCTGGCTAACAGGATCAGCGCGACGCAACCGGGGACCGTTCGGAAGGAGCCATTCATAGCAGCCGGTTATTCATAGCGGAGAGCCTTGACCGGGTCCGTCGTGGCGGCGCGGAGGGTGTGGCCGCCAACGGTGAGGAGGGACACCGCAAACACGAGGGCTCCGGCGACGAGGAAGGGGACGAAGCCGATATCGATCCGATACGCGAAACCATCGAGCCAGCGCTCGGCGGCGAGGAATGCGAGCGGCCACGCTAGCACATTCGCGAGCGCAACGTACAACAGGAAGCGTCCCGAGAGCAGCGTGACGAGTCGCAGCCGCGAGGCCCCGAGTACCTTCCGCACGCCGATCTCTTTCGTCCGTGCCCGGGTGGCAAGGGCAACGAGGCCGTACAGTCCGAAGCAAGCGATGAGAATCGTCAGCACGGTGAAGAAGGACATCAGCCGGGCAAAGCGTGCGTCCGACTCGTAGAACCGCTGCAGATGGCTGTCGAGGAAGGTGTAATCGAACGGGAGGCCCGGCACGACCGCCTGCCAGTCTCGCTCCAGCGAAGCCAGGGTGGTCGATACATTGCCGGGGCGCAGCCGCACGGTCACATGGTCGAGGTGGGTCGGTGGGATGAACAGCACGAGCGGGCCGATCTCCCGGTGCAGAGAGGCATAGTGGAAGTCTTCGATCACGCCGATCACTCGCCCGTCCACCAACGCATCGATGCGCAGACGGCGACCGATGGGGGCCTCCCACCCCGGCACCGAGGCGGCCAGCAGCCGGGCCGCCGTCTCGTTGATCACGATGGCCTCGGCCGAATCGCTCGCGAAGGCTCGGTCATGGACGCGGCCTTGCGCGGTTCGAAGCCCCATCGTCTCATAGAAATCGTAGTGGACCCCGAACAGGTTCATCGGGCCAACCGTCTCCGCGCTCCCATCCGGGAAGATGGGCACCGAGCCGTTGTCGCCATCAAACAGATGGCCGCTCTGGCTGACGCCGGCAACGTTGACGTTCTGGAGGAGCCGCTCGCGGAGCACATCGTAGTTCTCCAAGAGAACATCGCCCCGGACGTGCATCGCCACGACGGACTCCTGCTCGAAGCCGAGGGCCCGGGTCTGGATCATATTCATCTGCCGAGCAACGACGAAGCTCGCGGCGATCAGGGCGATCGCGATCGTGAACTGGAGCACGACGAGTGTGCGGCGCAGTTGAGAGCCGGAGAACAGAATGCCCACCTGCCCCTTCAGTACGGTAGCCGGTTGCAACGCCGCCAGTACGAACGCAGGGTAGGCGCCCGCCAGCAGACCGAGAAGCGTAGCTCCAGCGGCAGCGCTGGCTCCGGCCACGAGCATATCGGCGGGCGTAACAGCGAGTGACCAGCCGAGCCACGCGGTCAGGCCAGAGAGCAGCAGCGCCGTCAGCCCCACCGCTACGCCGAGCGCGAGCCAGACCGTCACGGTGGCCTCGGTGAGGAACTGCCGTCGCAGGTCGCCGCCCGCGGCTCCTAGTGCCTTCCGCACGCTGACCTCGCGGACGCGCTCGATGGCGTGAGCCGTCGATAGATTCATAAAGTTGAAACACGCCAGCAGCAGGATTAGGAACGCGACACCGCTGAGACCGACCACGTACATCCGGTTGCCGGTTGCGATGGCGGTATGGTGCGGCTCGCCAAGGTAGATATCCGACACCGGTTGGAGGCGGAGGTGCGCCGTCTGTGCCCGCTCCTCGCCCGAGGAACGGCGCACGAACTCCGTCAGGCGTGGTTCGAGCGTCGCCGGGTCCGTGCCCTCGCGGAGCAGCACGTACGTGTGGAAGGACTTCCACACCCAGCTGTCGAGTGTGACCGGATAGCCGAATGGGACGCGGAACGTCGAGAACGAAACCAGGAAATCGAACTCGAGGTGGGACGGTCCCGGCGGGTCGGCGAGCACGCCTGTGACGGTCAGGATCTCGTCGTCGAAGCGGAGCGCCTGCCCCATCGGATCGTCGTCGCCGAAATACTTTCTGGCCGTAGCGGGCGTCAGTACGATGGAGTTCGGGGCCGCGAGTGCGGTAGCCGGATCACCCTGCCGGAGCGGGAAACTGAAGAGGCGGAAGAACGAGGTGTCGGCATAGAAGAAAGCGCTCTCGTAAAACTGACGGTCGCCATGAGAGACGAGGTGTCGCTCGCCGCCGACATCCCGAAGCCGAGTGGACGCTTCGATCTCAGGGTACTGCTCCCGAATGGCCGGGCCGGTGGGTGGGGCGGTCGTCGCAAGGTGGCGCGCACTCGGGCTCCCCGTTTCCTGGTAGGTCAGCCGGTAGAGGCGGGCATCATGGCCGTGGAACGTGTCGTAGCTCAGCTCGTGCCGCACGAACAGGAGAATCACAAGGCAACACGCCAGTCCCACCGCCAACCCTCCGATATTGATCGAGGCCGAGAGACGGTGCCGCCGGAGGTGGCGGAGCGTGATCGTGAGGTAGTTCTTCAGCATGGCGGGCAGCGTTTATTCGTAGCGGAGGGCCTTGACCGGGTCCGTCGTGGCGGCCCGGAGGGCTTGCGTGCTCACTGTTACAAGGGCGAGGGCAAGCACGAGGGCTCCGGCAACGAGGAAGGGGACGAAGCCGATATCGATCCGATACGCGAAACCATCGAGCCAGCGCTCGGCGGCGAGCCACGCCAGCGGGGCGGCGACCACGAAGCCGATCCCGACGAGGCGGAGAAAGTCCACGGAGAGCAGGCCGATGATGGACGCCACGCCCGCGCCGAGCACCTTGCGGACGCCAATCTCTTTCGTCCGGCGCTCCGCTGTGTAGGCTGCGAGCCCGAGCAGGCCCAGGCACGCGACGAGAACTGCTAGGGCGGCGAAGACGCCGAGTGCCTGCATCAGGCGACGGTCGGACTGATACAGTCGGGCGAACGCCTCGTCGAGGAACTGGTACTCGAACGGGTAGCGCGGTTCGAACTGTGCCCACGTCGCCTCCAGATGGGCCAGCGTGCTCGGCACATCGTCGCCGGCAAGGCGGACGGTGAGGCTGCCGGGGGTGTCCTGCAGGATCATCAGGAGCGGCACGACCTCCTGATGCATCGACGCGAGCTGGAAGTCCGCCACCACGCCGACCACCGTGCCTTCCTCCACGTCCCCGGGCACGTCGAAGCGTTTGCCAACGGCCTCGGTCCAGCCGAGGCTACGCATCATCGCCTCGTTGATGACGACCGCACTGGAGTCAGCAGGGCGGGCGGGGTCGAAAAATCGGCCTGCAGCCAGCGTCAGCCCATAGGTGTCGACGAGGTCCGTGTCCGAGAGTTGGAGTATCGCGGCGGTGAGGCCTTCGTCCTCCGAGCGTTCTTCCGGGACGATTCCGTATGTCGAGAAGTTCTGGCCAGGCACGTCGCTGGTGGTGGTCGCGTTCGTGACACCGGGGTGCCGCAGTACCTCGGTCCTGAAGGCCTCCGCTTGCTCGCCGATATCCGTTTGGCCTATTGGAAGGACGACGAGTTGGTCGCGGTCGTAGCCTGGGTTCTCGGACAGCACAAACTGCATCTGGCTGTAGACAAGGAGCGTCCCCGCCAGGAGGGCAATCGACGCAGCAAACTGCGCGGTGACGAGCACCTGTCGGAACCGTCGCCCGCCAACGGTTTCACTTCCCTTGAGCACGCGCGCCGGGCGAAACGCTGAGAGCACGAACGCCGGGTACGTTCCCGCCGCCAAGCCGACCAAGAGCCCGAGCCCGGCGAGCGCGATCAGAACTTGCGGATCGGCCCACGCGAAGACGGGCAGCGCTTTGCCGACCAGTCCGTTGAACGCGGGCCGCACGGTCTCAATGAGGACGAGCGCCAGCCCGAGCCCGAGCCCCACGAGCAGGAACGCCTCGCTGAGAAACTGGCCGATGAGCTGGGGGCGGCGCGCGCCCACCGACTTACGCACCCCCACCTCCACGGCACGTCGTCCAGCCCGCGCCGTGGCGAGGTTCATGAAGTTGACACACGCGATCAACAGGATCAGCAGGGCCACGACGCTGAGTACGTAGACGTAGGCCCGGTTGCCCTGCACCATGCTGCGCTGGTTGAGGATGTCCGACGAGCCGAGGTAGACGTCGCCAAGAGGCTGGAGGTAGAGCCGGTACTGGTCGGCACGCTCGGCGAAATGCTCGGCCATAAAGTCCGGCAGCTTGGCGTCCAGCGCGGCCGGGTCAGCACTGGGGCGGAGCAGCACATAGGTGAAGAGCGACTGCGGGAGCCAGCGTTCCAGCCAGCCGAACTCCAGCCCGTCATTGCCGGGCACGACACTCGACCACGAAACGAACGAGCCGTACTGGAGGTGCGAGTTCGCCGGCGCGTCCTCCACGACGCCTGTGACGGTGTACGTCAACTCGCCAAACCCGGTGAGCGCCTGGCCGATGGGGTCGGCCTCGCCGAAGAAGGTCTCGGCGACGCTCTCGGTGAGGACGAGGGAGAGCGGGGCGTCGAGCGCCGTCGCCGGATCGCCGCGCAGCAGCGCGAAGTCGAAGACCTCGAACAAGTTGCGGTCGGCGAAGGTCACGCTGGAGACGGGCAAGGTGGTCTCGTCGCGCTGAAACAGCAGGTCCCCCCACCAGGGGAGGATGCGCACCGCGGCCTCGATCTCGGGGTAGTCGGCCACGAGCTGGGGGGCCATCGGGCCGGACGAGAGCGCGTGCAGCTCGGTCCCACCCGTCGGGAGGGTGTGCACCTTGTTGAGGCGGTAGATGCGGTCGCTCTGCGTGTGGAAGCGGTCGTAGCTCCGCTCGTCCTGCACCCACAGGGCGATCAGCAGGCAGCAGGCCAGCCCGACGGCCAGCCCTGCCACGTTCAGCCCGGCAAAAGCGGGCTGCCGCCGGAGTTGACGAAGCGCAATCGTGAGGTAGTTCTTCAGCATAACGGGCAGCGTTTATTCGTAGCGGAGGGCCTTGACCGGGTCCGTCGTGGCGGCCCGGAGGGCTTGCGTGCTCACCGTCAGCAGTGCGATGGTGAACAGGAGGGCCCCCGCGATCAGAAACGGCTCTGGCCCCAGCCCGACGCGGTAGGCGAACCCGTCGAGCCACTGGCTCAGTCCGAACCACACCACCGGCACGGCGATGACGAACGCGACGGCGACGAGCACGACGAAGTCTTTGGCAAGGAGGAGGACGAGGTCGGGCACCGTCGCCCCGAGCACCTTCCGCACGCCGACCTCCTTCGTCCGGCGCTCTGCCGTGAACGAGGCCAGCCCGAACAGCCCGAGGCACGCCACGAAGATGGCGAGGAACGCGAAGATGCTCACGATGCGGCCGAGCCGCTCCTCGTTGCGGTAGAGCTGGTCGTACACGTCGTCGAGGAAGCGGTAGGAGAACGGACGGTGCGCGGCGAACTGGCCCCACACGGCTTCGAGGTGGTCCATCCCGGCCTGCGTCTCGCCTGGCGCGAGGCGGACGGCGAGGTGGTTTACGTGGACGGGCTCGTACCAGATGGCGAGGGGCTCGATCTGCTCGTGGAGCGAGCGGTAGTGGAAGTCTTGCGCTACCCCGATCACGTCGCCCCAGCGGTTGTCCACCGCCACGCGGCGCCCCACCGCCTCCTCCGGCGTCCAGCCGAGCTTGCCAACGAGTGCCTCGTTGAGGATGAACTGGTAGTTGGCCGAGTCCGGCTCCGGCGGCGACGTGGGGAAGCCGCGCCCGGTGATGAGCGTCAACCCCAGCCCGTCAACTACCGCGGCCTCGGCGGGCATGCCGTGGGTCATGAAGCGATCCTCCTCGCTCATCTCCTCCGTTCGGAAGCCGGAGCCCCAGCCGAGCCAACCAGGTATCTGGTTGATCCCCGCCGTTGCCACGACCGCCGGGCTCTGGCGTAGGGCGCCTTCCATCGACGGATACTGCTCGCGCAGGATCGGGTCGGAGAGCGGGAGCACGACGAGGTGCTCCTTGTCGAACCCGACGCTCTGGGTGTTCAGGTAGCGAAGCTGGCTCATCACGACGAGCGTCCCTGCGATCAGAAACGCCGAGATCCCAAACTGGAGGACGACGAGGCCTTTGCGCAGCCACGCTGAGCCCTGTGGGGCCGCGCCCCGACCGCGCAGCACCTGCGCCGGCTGAAACCCTGACAGGTAGAGCGCCGGGTAGCTCCCGGCCACCACGCTCACCACGAGGAAGATGCCGGCGATGAGCGCAACGACGAGGGGCTCGCCGAGCGTCCCGAAGGTGAGGGCCTTGCCGCTCAGCTCGTTGAACCACGGCAGCCCAATCCCCACGAGCGCCACCGCGAGGAGCAGCCCGCCGAGCGTGAGGAGGGCGGACTCGCTGTAGAACTGACCGATGAGTTGCCCCCGGAGCGCACCGAGTGACTTCCGCAGCCCGACCTCCTTCGCCCGCTGCACCGACCGCGCCGTGGCGAGGTTCATGTAGTTGATGCACGCGATCAGCAGGATCAGCAGTGCCACCGTCGCGAAGCCGTAGACGTAGGTGATGTCGCCCGTCGCGTCGAGGTCGTAGGTGATGTCGCTGGCGAGGTGAATGTCCGTCAGCGGCTGGAGGCTGAGGAGGCGTACGTTCTCTCCCCCTTCGGCGCGGAGCCGCTCCGTCAGCGCGTCGATCTTGGGTTGCAGCGCTTCGCTGGCTCCGGCGTCCGGCAGGCGGACGAACGTGAAGAAGTTGGCTGAACCCCATTGTTCGTTGGTCGCCCACTGCTCCCGCGAGGCGAACGAGGCGAGGAAGTCGAAGCTGAAGTGCGAGGTCGAAGGCACATCCGCCATCACGCCCGTCACCTCGTACTCCTGGTCGTTGTTGCGGACGATCGTCTGCCCGACCGGGTCGGCGTCGCCGAAGAACTTCTCCGAAGTGGACTCGGTCAGCACGACGGTATAGGGCCGGGTTAGCGCCGTGCGTTCGGTGCCCGCGAGGAGCGTGAACCCGTCGAAAACCTCGAAGAACGTCGAGTCGGCAAAGTAGAAGGCGTTGTCGTCGAAGATGCGCTCACCCGCGCGGACGACCCCGCCGTGCGCCTCGATGCGGGTTGCGGCTTCCACCTCAGGAAACTCCCGCGTGAAGAGTGGGGCGACGATGTTCGGGCTGATGGCGATCGTCGCGTCGAGTTGCGGGACCACCATGTTAACCCGGTAGACGGTCTCGGCACCCTCGTGGAAGCGGTCGTAGCTCAGCTCGTCGCGGACGAAGAGCAGCAGGAACAGGCAGCACGCGACCCCTACGGCGAGGCCGGTGATGTTGAGCGCAGCGTAGCCGGGCTGGCGGCCGAGGGCGCGGACGGCAATCGTGAGGTAGTTGCGGAGCATGGCGGCAGGCGCATTGGGGTATTCCCGTCAGCGCAAGCGATATGCCACCTGCTGGTAGACCCGTGCCATGCGCCGTGAGCGCCCGCGGGCTACCTCCTGCTCGTGGGCACTGTGCGCTAGCGCTCACCCGATGTGCGCCAGCGCTCAGTGCATAGCATAGCGAAGCGGCGGAAGACGCAGGCCTGGCCCGGCAGCGCGGTCGCGCGCAGCGATCATCCATTGCCGAGTGCTAGAT
>JABDIZ010000318.1 GCA_013003465.1 Rhodothermaceae bacterium | reverse complement strand
GTTCAATACCGACCGCTGGGAAGGCTTGCCGGACCGGACGTGGCACGAGGTTGCACTGGAGGTCGATGCGCCCGTGCTGAAAAACGACGCGATGCAGATCACCGCCGCGCCCGTTATTCATCCGGTACCGACCATCGGGCTGCGGATCGAAGGGGCCAGCGGCACGGTGCTCGCCTACTCGTGCGATACTGCGAAGTCGGCTAACGTCGTGCAGCTCGCGCGCGGCGCGGATCTGCTCGTCCATGAAGCCACGGGCACGGTCCCCGGCGTCCACGCCTCTGCTGAGGAAGCTGCCGAGACAGCTGCGCAGGCAGGGGTCTACCGGCTCGTGCTCGTTCACCTCCCCTCCGGCCAGACGGACGATGACCTTGCCGACGCGCGCCAGTGGTTCTCGAAGACCGAGTACGGCGAGGAGCTAGGCACCTACGCCCTCTCGGTCCCAGAACCTTCGCGCTGAGACCTCGCCCGGTCCACTCGACCACGTCTGGTCAACTCCGGATCAGGTCGAGGGCCACCCGTGCGGATTCCTCCACGCCGTCCCCGTCGAAATCGAACTCCGCAGGGCCTTCCAGGGACAACGTCGTCTCGGTGACCTGGATGGTGAAGAACTCGAATTCATCGGGGTCCTCGTCGAAGCTGACCACCAGGAGTTCCTCATCGAACCCGAGCCGCCCGTTCGACACATCATCCGCTTCACCGAGAGGGGCAAGCGTGAGCGTGAAACGACCATCCGTCTGGATGGCGAGCTTAGCGGAGCCCCCCTCGGCAATGATGTCCACCTCCAGGGCAGGGCCTTCGGCGGCGGAAGAAAACGTGGCACGGGTTGCCGTCCAGGTCCCCGCGATTTCCGCAACGGACGTGGTCGTGCCGACCAAGGAGAAGCCGTCGTCCTCACCCGAGTCGCACGCGACGAGCAGGGGTACCGTTAGTAAGGCGATGAGGGCAAGAGGGCGCATGGCGTTGAACGGCGAACCAAAAAGTAGGATAGTTCAGCGTCTCACGAGCAACAAGGGCCTTCCGGGGTCTCCTAGATGTCTTGGAGGCATCGCACCCGGATCCGAGAGGCGGATTTCCTACACTCGTCTGCTATGCAGGCACGCTTCGACCGGCCTCGCCACCCTCAGGCCGTAGACTGTCACCCATCGTCCCGGTCTAAAGTGTTACCACTCGTCCCGGCTCCTACAGCCTGGCTGGCTTCCGCCCTCCTACACCAATAAGGCGTTGCGATAGGTCGCGCGCTCGAACTCTCTGACGTTCATCGACAAGATCTCGACCGCTGGCAGCAAGCTCTTAAGCGCCAGCACCACGCCAGCGAACAGGTCAGCCTTCTGCCGCTCTGACCGCCCCTCCAGGAGGTTGGCGAACACATGGACGAAGTGCTCGTGCCCATCCACGTTCAGGAACACGCCTTCGACCGCAAACAGCTCCGTAGCTTGGGCTGCATCGAAGACTGCCTGCATCAACTCAGTAGGCTCGGCAAGCGCCAGAACCGATTCCGAACAGTCAACGACGAAATGAGGCATAACATGTCAGTCTGCGGAGGACACTTCGCCGCCCTCAGGGCCGTAGAACAGCACCCACACCGCGAAGTCGTCGGTGAAGGCCTCGAAGCGGTGCTCCACGCCTGCAGGCACGAATAGGAAGTCGCCTGGGGCGAAGGGCGTGCGCTCGCCATCGCAGAAGAACGTGCCGGTGCCCTGCGCCACCACGTAGACCTCGTCGCGGGTGTGGGGCTGCTGCGGGTCGGTGCCCCGCGGGGCGTAGAGCTCGACTTGCAGCGTGCCGTGCTCGAACAGCGTGACGAAGCGCTGTCCGTCCGACGTAGGCAGTTTCGCTAGCCCATCGGCGGACGTGAGGCGGTGGCCGCGTCCGAGGTCCATCAGTTCGTGCCCATGCGGGCGTTTTCAGGGAAGGCATAGTCCACTTCATAGGGCGGGGGCTCTCCGCCCTCGCCCATCAGGTAGTGATCGAACCAGCGGAGGGCTCGGAGGCTGTAGTCGTACCGGGCCGTGGCGCGGCGGTTGCCGTGGCCTTCGCCGGGATAGAGCACGAGGCGGACGGGCGCCTGTCCGCGCAACCGCAGGTGTCGGTATAGTTCGAACGATTGCCCCGGATCGACGCGGGGATCGTCCTTGCCGTGCAGGATCAGGAGCGGCGTGCGGCCTCCGCCCGCGTGGTAGACGGGGCTCCGTTCGAGGAAGAAATTCCAGTCGTCCCACGGGCGCTTGCGGGCGTGGACGTAGAACTCCTCGTCGGGAATGTCGGTCGTGCCTACTTTCGAAACTTTGTTCGAGATGCCGACGAACATGACGCCTGCCGCGATGCGGTCGGAGTAGCGCGTCGAGAGCCAGCCCGTGGCGTAGCCGCCGTAGGAGCCGCCCGTGACGCCCACGCGCGCCGAGTCGGCGATGCCCTGGGCGATCAAGTGGTCGATGCCGTCGATCAGGTCGTCGAACTCGGCGCCGGCGGGGTCGCCCTGGCTGAGCTTGGAGAACGCGACGCCGCGACCCGTCGAGCCGCGGTAGTTGGGGTAGAAGACGGCGTAGCCGCGCGCGGCCGCCATCTGCCCCGGCAGCGAATACGCCGTCATCCACCCGTTTGAGTAGTGCGATTCGGGACCGCCGTGAACAACCATGAGCAGTGGTGTGGGCCCGTCGCTGCCGCCGAGTGGACGGAGGAGCATGCCCTGCAGTTCGAGCCCGTCGCGTGCGGTGTAGGTGATGACTTCTTGGGCGGCGAGCGCCACGTCATCAAGCCACGGGTTGACGTTTGTGAGGCGCTGCGGGCGGCGATCATCTTGCGTCCAGAGGTAGACCTCGCGCGGGTGCGCGGGCGTCTGCGCGGCGAAGGCTACCACATCGCCTCCGGCGTTGGCCGAGACGGCATCGAAGACCGCGAAGCCGCCGGGCACGATGGTGCGGTTGTTCCCCCCGTCCTCGTCCACGGCGCCATACACCGTCTCGACCCCTACCGACGCCAGATACCCAATGGCATCGCCATCGAGCCATTCAAAGGACTTGACATGGCCCTCCAGGCCGGGCAGCAGGTCCGTTCGGTCTTCGCCCTCGTCGTCTACGACGTACAGGCGCCCTTCCTTGGGATCGTTGATGTCGGCCGAGCCGATGAAGGCGAGGTGGTTGCCATCGTGGCTCCAGGCCATCATGCCGAGCTTGCCCTCGTGTGCGACCTCACCCTCCAAATCCCCGCGCAGCGCGTGGTAGATCTTAATGGTTTGCCGCATGTAGCGGTCGTCCACGAGCGGCGTCGGCGCGACGGCCACGGCGAGGTGATCGCCCGGATGCCAGGCCAGGCCATAGACGGTGCCCTCGACGTCGAGCCGCCGGAGTAGGTCGTTCTGAAACGCCCGCACGATGTAGACGGGGCGCTGTACGTAGTCCTCTTCGTAGACCTCTGGGCGATACGGCATCTCCGGGCCCGCACGCTCCGGCAGCGGCGCATTGGCGACGACGGCCACGCGCTGGCCGTCGTCATGCCACGCGTAGTCCACCACGGACGTCGCCATGCTGACGGCTTGCCGCACGACGCCGGTTTCAATTTCCACCGTATACAGCGCGGTCCCAGCATCGCCTTCGGCGCGCGCGAGATAGGACAGCTCATCCTCGCTTGGCACCCAACGGACGGCGCGCGGATTCACGTCGGTGCCGAGCAACACACGATCCGTCTCCTGATTGATATCGTAGAGGTGCAGTTCGGCCCGCGCCGCGGCATTCGCTTCCAGCGGATCGGCCGGGATGCTGACGGTGTAGGCCACATAGTCGCCATCCGGGGAGACTACCGCGTCGCCGACCGTGCGCATCTGCGCGATATGGTAGGGCGTCAGCCCTTCCTGCGCCTGCGCGGTAACAGCGAGGGCCAGTACGAGAAAAGAAAAGCGGAGAGCGACGAAACGAGCGCGCATGAGTCCAGAAGCGAGTGGGTGGTGATTCAATCTACAGGTGAACGG
>JABDIZ010000306.1 GCA_013003465.1 Rhodothermaceae bacterium | reverse complement strand
GCTTGGTCGCTTCGCTGGTGCGTTCAGCCAGCTTGCGCACCTCGTCGGCCACCACGGCGAAGCCGCGGCCCTGCTCCCCGGCGCGTGCCGCCTCGATGGCGGCGTTGAGCGCGAGCAGGTTCGTCTGGTCGGCGATGTCGCCGATGACGCGGACGATCTCGCCGATCTGTCCGCTGGAGGTGCCGAGCGCCGTCACCTTCTCCGTCGAGTCCTCGACGATGTGGGCGATGCGCTTCATGCCGTCCATCGTCTGATGGAACACCTGTTCGCCATCGGCGGCGAGGGCCGCGGCGCGCTGGGCCATCTCGTTGGCCTCCTCGGCATGCGAAGACGACCCGGTGATGGTCACCGACATCTCCTCGACGGCGGCCGCCACTTCGCCCGTCTCGCGGGCCTGCTCCCGTGCCCCGGCGGACATCTCTTCGGCGGCCCCGGCTACCTGATGGGCGGCCTGGGTGAGTTCTTCGCTGGAGAGGTTCACCTCGCGGATGACCGAGGCGAGGTCCTGGATCATCTGGTTGATGAGCCGCATGAAGGCCCCTACTTCGTCGTCGCGCGTGGTCTGGAGCCGCGACGTGAGGTCGCCCCGCGTGACGGCCTCCACGACGGTTGCCATGCGGTCGAACTGCTCGCGGAGGTCCTGCCGTTCGGCGTCGGCCTGCTGCTGGAGCAGCTCGGCCTGATGCGTGGCCTGGTGGGCCTCGGCGCGCTGGACTTCGAGGTCGTTCATGCTAAGCTCGCTCGCTTCCACCATCGCATTAAACGACGTGGCCAACTCCCCGATCTCGTCCTGCTGGTCGATCTCGACGCGGACGCTGAGGTCCCCCTGCTCGACGGCCTGGGCGGCAGCCTGGAGGCGTTCGACGGGGCGGATGACGGTGCGGTTGGTCTGGGCAAGGATCAGCCAGGCCAGCAGGGCCAGCAGGGCCGGCACGCCCAGCGAGAGCAGCAGGCCGGTGAGCTTCTGCGTTTCGAGGCGCGCCGAGGGCACCGCCACCAGCACATACCCGACCTGCTCCCGCTCGGCATCGGTGTCGCCGAGGTAGACCGCCGAGACAGCGATGAGTACGGGCTCTCCATCGGTCGTCTCGGACCAGCGGAGGACCGTCTCGGCGTCGAGCACGCGGTCTTCGGCGCGGAGGCGTTCACTCACCCCCTCGTCCACCATCGCGGCCCCGTCGTCGGCGTAGAAGCCCACGGCGAGGGCGTTGCCGCGCTCGAGGATGGGGAGCACCCGTTCGCGCAGCCCCTCGTCGTCCTGCATGACGATGCTGAGGGCGCCCTCGGTGCCAAGCGTCTCGCTCAGCAACAGGCTGCGCTGGGCGAACTCGGACTCGGTGAGGTTGAACGAGTACTGGGCGAAGGCAAAGAAAAGGATGAAGAAAAGCGCGGCAATCCCTCCCAACTGCGCCATAAACCGCTGGCGGAGCTTTAATTGGGAGAGACGAAGCCAGGTGGGGAGTTTCAAACGATTGGGCATGGGGGGTAGGCGTTAGCGATGGAGTGGTGTACGAAACCGGGGTGAGGTGCCAACCGATTAGTTAGCGGCCAGGTACTCCGTACGCTCGATGTATTTCTCGGGGATCTGAAGCGACATCGCCTCGGCAGCGGCCCGGTTCACCCGGAGCTGGATGCCCGCTTCGCCTTTCTGAACGGCTACGCTGGCGCCTTCCGAGACCCAGTCGTCGCCCGTGGCGAAGATCGGCAGGTTCTTCTTCGTGGCGTTCTCGATGAGGAAGCTCCGCGCCACCGAGTTGCTGATGACACCGCTCGCATCGACAATCCAGATGGCCTGGACATCGTGCTGGCGGACGAGGGTGCGAAACTGGGGAGCCACGTCTTTGAGGTTGCTCACCTCGGCCAGGAACACCTTGATGCTCGTGGAAGCCCCGGCCCGCTGAACCTGCGGCATCAAGTCCTCTCTGTTTACGGA
>JABDIZ010000296.1 GCA_013003465.1 Rhodothermaceae bacterium | reverse complement strand
CCGCCTCCTGAGCCCGGGCGGCCTCCTGCAAGTCTTTCAGTTCGCTCTTGAACTGGTTGCTTTGCTCCAGGAGCGGCTGCGCCTCGTCACGGCGTCCCGCTTTCATCAGCGGCCCGATCTGCTGGTTGATCGCGTTGAGTTGCTGTTGCACCGTCTGGAGCGCGGTGAGCGCGGCGCGGCGCTCGCGGTCGGCTTCCAGGGCCTGGTCTACGAGGGCCGGATCGCCCGCACCTTTGTCCCGGATGGCCTGGCGGACGCGGTCGGGGTGGTCGCGGAGAAACTGGGGGTCGAGCATAGCAGAGCCGTTGCGTAAACCGAAAGAAAGACCGGATGCCGCCTCAAGCGCCGTGAAGATGTGGCGATTCCACGGCGCTGCCGTACGTTGCTCTGCCCCTCTCCCTCTCCCCGTCATGCGCCCTGCTTTCCTCCTCCTCGCTGGTGTCGTTGTCTTCGCCGCCTGCCGTCCCATCGAGGTACCGCCCAATCCGCTGACCGGAACGGTCTGGGAACTGCGTGCTCTCGTGCAGGGCGGCGATAGCCTCACGGTAGACGACGGCCTTTCGCCCGATCAGGTTCGCTTCCAGCCCGATGGTGGAATCCGCATCCAGTCGTGCAATAACTGCACCGGGCTCTACCGCATGAGCCCGCGCCACGTCGTCGTAGAGCGACTGGCCTGTACACGCCGGGCGTGCCCCGCCACGCGCCTCAAACTCGACCGCTACGTGGGAGGCCGCGCCGCCTACGCCACGCGCGGCGATTGGTTGATTCTCACGGTGGACGACGACATCAACGGCATTGACGCGCGGCTCTACTTCGCCCCCGTGATCGAATGAGAACGCTGTTTGCGCTCATGTTGGTGCTGGCTGCGTGCAGCGCCCCTCCAGCGGCGTCCGATCCGCTCGCGGGGACGCGCTGGCAGCTTGTGGAAGTACACTACGCCGATGGCACAGTGGTCACCGCCAACGGCGAAGCACTGAGTTTTCGCGACGGGACGGTCTGGTTCCAGTCCGGGTGCAACGGGTGCTCGGTGGCCTACATCGTGGAAGGTGACCTGCTGCGAACCGGAGTCCAGGCGACTTGCACCGAGATGGCCTGCCCGCCCGGCGATCCGACGCTGAGCACGCTACTCCTCGGCGCAATGCGCTTCGTGCAAGAGAACGATCAGCTACGGATCGAACCGGCAGATACCACAGCGCAGCAGCCGACCCTCATCTTCCGCCGGGCCGACGGCTAAGAATTGGCCGGGATGGGGACGCCAAGGCGCGGCGCGAGGTGTGCGAGTGCGTCAGCGAGGGGGCGAGGGCGGTAGCGCAGTTCGCTCTCGGCGCGGAGGATGAGCAGGCCGCCATCAAGCGGACGCGGGGCACCCGGGTGGAGTTCGGCCGTGGTCGTTGGCTCGATCTGCTCGGCCTCGAAGCCGAAGGCGGTGGCCATTTGCCGCGCGAAGTCGTAGACGGTCAGGCGCTCCCGCCCGGCGATGTGGTAGACGCCGTCGCGATCGAAGCGGATGATGCGCATCAGGCCATCGGCAAGATCCGGCGCGTAGGTGGGCGTGCGGTACTGGTCCGTGGCGGCGAGGAAGGTGCCGTCGCGGTTGAGGAGCGCGGCCAGCAGCGTGGCGAAGTTGCGGCGCTTGAGCCGCTCGCCCTCGCCGAAGACGAGCGAGGTGCGAACGATGCTCCAGTGTGTCAGGCCGGAGAGGCGGATCGCATTCTCGGCGGCCAGCTTCGAGCGGCCATAGGCATTAACCGGATTAGGTCGGTCGTCCTCGGCGTAGGGGCCATCTGTGCCGTCGAAGAGAAAGTCGGTGGAGAGGAAGAGGAGGCGGGCGCCGTGGCGCTTGCAGGCGCGGGCGAGGTGGGCCATCGCATCCACGTTGAGCGCCCAGGCGGCTTCCTTGTCGGCCTCGCAGTCCTCCACCTTGCTGAGCGCGGCGAGGTGAACCACGACGCTTGGCGCGAAGTCCACGAACAACTGCTCCAGTGCCCCCGTCTGGGTGATGTCGAGCGGGACATACCCGCCTGATCCCGACGCATGGCGGCGCGTATCGTCGAGGCCGGTGGCGAGCACGTCGGCTTCGGGCCAGTCGGCGAGGCGCCGCACGAGCGCCTGCCCGATTAGGCCGTCGGCACCGGTGACGAGGACGCGCGGGTAAAACATGGAGGCAGAGAGACGTAGGCTACGAAGCGGGTCAGCGTGCTCAGGCGTCGTGCCGGGTGGCTGTCGCTTGACGGAGGTAGTCTACGATAGACTCCAGCGAGGTGCCGGGCGTAAACACGCGATCTACGTCGCCCGCCGCGAGGAGCGTCTCCGCGTCGTCGT
>JABDIZ010000269.1 GCA_013003465.1 Rhodothermaceae bacterium | reverse complement strand
CGCCCAGTTCGGTTTCAAGCTGGCCGATGGTCGCCTGCTTCATGCGGATGTCGATCAGCGCCTCGTCGCGCCGTCCCTGGAGTTCGGCGACCTGGTTGACCAGCCGGCGGGAAGCTTCGTCAAGGTCGACGGCGCCTTCGCTCATCATAAAGTCGCGCACGGCCCCATCGAGTTCGTCGAGGCGTTGCGCCTGCGTTTGCAACTGCTCCTCTAGGAATTCGCGCGAGGCGCTCGTGGCTGCCCGGCTCGACTCACGCGTGCGCTTCACAAACGCGTTCGCGTAGATGTCCGCGATCATGGCGGCTTCCGCCGGGATGGTGCTCACCGCCGTGACCCGGATCGCGTCCACATCCGCGCCTTCCATGTTGGCTACCACGTAGCCCCCCTGGAGGCGAGCGCCCACATACTCCGGGGTCAGCTCTTCCCCTTCAGGCACCTGCAGAATGGTGGGGGTCTCCCCGGTACTCGGGATGCGCGGAAATTGCATGAGCACGCGCGCTGCGCTATCGGCCAGCGCCTCCGACTGCCGGAGCACCAGCAGTTCATTGCCCAGGTTGCGCTCGCTCCGCCAGAACGAAGCACTCACACCGCCGGGCATCACATCGGCCAACGACTCATCCTGCTTGTGAACGAGCAGCAGGCTATACGCGCTGTACACCGACGGCTGCAACATCGTGTAGATCGTCACCGGGATCGCCACGGCGAGCAACGCAGCCAGAATGATCCACTTGCCGCGCAGCAGGAGGTCGAACAGCTCGCGGATCTGCAGGCCGTTCGACGCCGTGCCCGGCGCGAAGTAGATCGGGTCGTGGAGAACAGGAGATTCCGGGATAGCCGACGGGGGGACGACGGAACCTCGGGCGGGGCGGGACGCCATAAGCGGACGGGCTTACCTCAACGGACGCGGACGGCAGTCGAAGCGCCGCCCACAGCGCGCCAATATAGCGCCGCTTGAGGCGGAGCCGAAGGAATTCTGTACGAACGGATAGCCGGGAGCCGTGCCGGGATGGAGCACGGAACGATCTCCTCGCCCTCGATCTCCCACATACTTCTCACCACACCGCGCGAGTGGGTTACTCGCTGGCGACCAGTGCCCGGAGATACCGGCTGTAGTCGTTGTCGCCCAGTTGCTGGGCCAACTGATCCATCTGTGCGGCGGAGATAAACCCTTTGCGGTAGGCGAGTTCTTCAGGGCAGGCGATCATCAGGCCCTGCCGCGCCTGCACCGAACGCACGAACTGCGCGGCCTCCAACAGCGACTCATGCGTGCCCGCATCGAGCCAGGCCACACCGCGCCCGAGCACCGTCACGGCTAACTCGCCCCGGTCGAGGTACACGCGGTTTACATCGGTGATCTCCAACTCTCCGCGCCCCGAGGGCGTGAGCGTTTCGGCCACCGCCACTACGTCAGGGCCGTAGAAGTAGAGCCCAGCGACGGCGTAGTGCGAGCGCGGGGCTGCGGGCTTTTCCTCAATGCTCACCGGCTGCCCGTCGTCGCCTAGTTCGATGACGCCGTAGCGCTCCGGGTCGCGGACGGGGTAGGCGAAGACATGCGCGCCACGTGTCAACTGCGCGGCCGACTGCAATTGCGCGGGCAGACCGCTTCCGTAGAACAGGTTGTCGCCGAGGATCAGGCACACCGGCTCGTCGCCGATGAAGTCACGGCCGAGCAAAAATGCCTCGGCCAGACCACGCGGCTCGGCCTGCTCGGCGTACGCGAACTGCATGCCCCACTGGGTCCCATCGCCGAGCAGTGCCTCGAACGACGGCCGCGCCTCAGGCGTCGCGATGAGGAGCACCTCACGAATGCCCGCGAGCATGAGCGTGCTCAGCGGGTAGTAGATCATCGGTTTGTCGTAGACCGGAAGGAGTTGCTTGCTCTGCACGAGCGTCAGCGGCTGTAACCGCGTCCCGTGCCCCCCGGCGAGGATGATGCCTTTCATGCCCTCAAGCTACGGTTGCGTAGGGGGGATGGGAACGCCAGAGGGAGCAAGGCAGCCGCGACGCCCGCGCTCTGCACCTCCCTCACCCGCTCAGCCGCTCTGCGTAGTTCTCCGCCCACCACGCTTCTAGCCCCTTCTCAGCAGCGAGGGCGGTGAGCCAGTCGCTGTGGGCGACATACCAGTCCACCGTCTTGGCGAGGCCCGTCTCCAGCGTCTCGCGGGGCGCCCAGCCCAGTTCGCGCTGGATTTTGCCGATGTCCATCGCGTAGCGCCGGTCGTGCCCCGGCCGATCTGCCACGAAGGTGATGAGGTCGGCATGGGGTGCGCGATCTGGGAACCGGGCGTCCAGCAGCGCACAGAGCTGCTG
>JABDIZ010000267.1 GCA_013003465.1 Rhodothermaceae bacterium | reverse complement strand
CGTGCTCGGCGAGCGCGAGCGCCGTCTCGGCGAACACCTCCATGCGCGTTTCCAGCGGGGGCCGGTACCACGGCAGGGCCGCGCCCTCGCCTACCTGTCCATCGCCCATGGATGGACCGGAGAAGAGGCGCATGCGATCCCAGTCGCGGTGCGTAAAGTCTTCCAGGCAACTCGTGCGTGATTCGATGGTGGTGGCCCGGGCTAGTCGGTCGTAGAAGCGCAGCGCGCGATCAACGTCAGGCACCGGATGCTGCGCGGCCACGCGCTGGAGCGCCGCTTTCATCCAGGCGATGCCCTGGGCTTGCGATGCGGTGTAGCCGAACCGCAGCGGGTGGGCCGTGAGATAGGCGAGAGGAGACACGGAGGACAGGGCAAATGAGGGCGGCATAGACGCCTGGGTGCGCGACCGGGATTCCTAGCGGCAAGTCGTTTTTATCCAGCGGGCAGGTCAAAATTCTAGCCCCGGCGAGGTGCGCCGGGGAGCCTGAGGACTGGCTGAGGATTGTCCATTCCTTCCCTGAACACCGTTCTGAGGCGGTTTTCAGCGGCTACCTTCGGCGCTCCACCACATAGGGCCCGCCTGCAGCGCATACGCGCTCCCGGCCCCGGTTGACTGCGTCTGAGTTGGTTCAGCGCACGCGCATGAAAAAGACCGATCCCGGCTTTAAAGCCGCGGCCGCGGTGCCGATACCGGCAAGGCCCCCCTACCAATCACTCCCCCCACACGATCATGAAGAAGTTCTTCGCTATCGCCGCCTGCGCGATACTCCTCACCGGCTGCGACTTCGTCGGCGGCTCCCCGGGCGAGACCGTCGGGATCGCTGGCGTGACGATCAACGCCATGCCCGCCGCTACCGACCTCTACGTCGAGATTCAGGACGCCGGTGGCCGTGCCATTGCCAGCTCGGACGCCGAGTCGTTTGATGGCTCGCTGCCCTATGCCGTCCCGGGCCTGAGTGGCGACGTGGCGGGCACGACCCGCGCGCACTACCTCGTGCTGATGGAACGCGACAGCGATGGCACCAACAGCCTGATTGCAGTGAGCGATCCCTTCTCGGGCGACGAGATTCGTGCGGCTGAGGCCGGCATGTTCCCGATCCAGTCCTCGGGCATCGACGCGGAACTCGCGATCGCTCCCTGACCCAGAAGGAGTCCACCACACGCCAAGCGCCGTCCGGTTTCCGTGCCGGGCGGCGCTTCCGCGTACCTGAAGAGCAGGTTAGTAGCCGATGATGCGGCGTACGCTCACGCCCGCCGCCTCGCGGTCTAGTGCACGGCTGAAGCCCTGCTGCGACTCGGCTTCGATGTCCTCTACGGATACCTGCACTTCGTCAATCCGCTGGTTACTGGCGTCGTAAAGCGCGATCACGACCTGCGCGTTGCGCTCCCGGTTGGCCCGGTTGATGACGAGCCCCCGCACCACCTGCGACCCGTCGGGCTCGCGCACGAGGCGCAGGTTCTCCACGGCGATGGACGCCGTATCGGTGGCCGTCTCCTCGTCGGTCAACACGGCGCCGATGGCGTCGGGGTCTGGCCCGGTGATCGGCTCCGTGGAATCGGGGGCATCCGTGCTGCATCCCGCTAGCGGGACGGCAAGGAACGCAACGAGGGCAACGACACGGCACAACATGAGGGCGGGGGTCAGTCGAGGCCGTACGCCGCCGCGACCTCCTCTGCGGAGAGCACGGCCGCGCGGGCTCCAGGAATGGCGTCTTTGAGTAGCAGGTACGGCCCGAGCGCGAGCGCGTCCATATGTGTATTCAGGAAGCAGCGGAGCGCGTCGGCCGGGGTGCACACGATGGGCTCACCCCGCACGTTGAAGCTCGTGTTCACGAGTACAGGGCACCCGGTTCGCGCTTCGAACGCCTGGAGTAAACGATGGTAGAGCGGATTTCGGTCCGCGCCGACCGTTTGTACGCGCGCCGAACCATCCACATGGGTGACGGCGGGCACGGCGGATTCGATCTGCGCAAGCCGCTCCAACCCCTCGCCGCCGATCTCAGCCCCCTGAACCGGCGCGACGAGTAGCATGTACGGACTCTCGGCTGCAAGCCCAAAATACGTTGCCGTTTGCTCGCGAAGGACGCTCGGCGCGAACGGGCGGAAGCTTTCACGGAATTTGATCTGGAGGTTCACACGGCGTTGCACCGCCGGATCGCGCGCATCGGCGAGGATGGAGCGGTGCCCGAGGGCACGCGGCCCAAACTCCATCCGGCCCTGGAACCACCCCACCGTCTGCCCCTGGGCGAGCAGTGCGGCGACGCGCTCAGGCAGGTGATCGAGCCCGATATACTCCGCATCCAGCCCGCCCGCCGTTAGTGCGGCCTGGATCTCTGCCTCGGTGAACGCCGGGCCGAGATACGACCCTTGCATAGCATCCTCCGCTTGCGGCACCCGCTCGTTACCGAGGTAGGTGTGCCACGCGACCAGAGCCGCGCCGACGGCCCCTCCCGCGTCGCCCGCGGCGGGTTGGATCCACAGCCGCTCGTACGGGCCCTCGCGCAGAATCCGTCCGTTGGCGACGCAATTGAGCGCCACACCGCCCGCGAGGCAGAGGTCCGTCTCGCCCGTCTCGGCGTGGAGATGCTGGGCCATCCGCAGCATTGCCTCCTCGGTGACGGCCTGGACGCTCCGCGCCAGATCCATCTCGCGCTGCGTGAGTGGACGTTCTGCCTCCCGCGCCGGGCCGCCGAACAGTTCCTCGAACCGCCGCCCCGTCATCCGCAAGCCTGCCACGTACTCGAAGGCTTTCGTGTGCAGACGGAACGAACCGTCAGGCTTTAGATCAATCAGATGCTCACGGATCGTGTCCACGTAGCGCGGCTCGCCGTAGGGCGCCAGCCCCATCAGCTTGTACTCGCCGGAGTTGACCTTGAAGCCGCAGAAATACGTGAACGCGGAGTAGAGCAGCCCCAGCGAGTGCGGGAAGTGGATCTCGGCCTTCAGGTCGAGTTGGTTTCCCGTGCCGACGCCCCACGAGGTCGTAGCCCACTCCCCCACCCCGTCCACGGTGAGGATGGCCGCCCGCTCGAACGGCGAGGGGAAAAACGCACTCGCGGCGTGGCTCTCGTGGTGCTCAGGGAAGAGGAGTGTGCCCTCGAAGGCGTCGCCGAGTTCCTTCTGGATCAGGTCGGGGATCCAGAGCTTTTTCTTGAGCCAGAGCGGCATCGCCTTGAGGAAGGATGGCAGGCCCTTCGGCGCGTAGGCGAGGTAGCTCTCCAGCAGCCGCTCGAATTTGAGAAACGGCTTGTCGTAAAAGGCGACGAGGTCGAGATCGCCCGCCGTGATGCCGCCTTCTGCTAGGCAGTAGGCGACGGCGTTTGTAGGGAAGTTGGGATCGTGTTTCTGCCGCGTGAAGCGCTCCTCGGAGGCCGCCGCGACGATGCGTCCGTCCTGCACGAGGCAGGCCGCCGCGTCGTGGTACCAGCAAGAAAGGCCGAGAATGGTCATGCGCGCCGAATGTCGCCCTCGTTAGCCGAGGTCGGAAAGATTCGCGCGGAGTTTCTCGAGCTCGGCTTTCGCGTCCTCCGCCTTCTGCCGCTCCTTCTCCACGACCTCGGCGGGTGCACGGCTGACAAAGTTCTCGTTGCGCAGCTTCCCCTCCACGCTCTTGAGAAAGCCTGCCTTCTGCGCAATCTCCTTCTCCAGCCGCTCGCGCTCCACGCTCAAGTCGATCATCCCGGCCAGCGGCACGAACACCTCAACCTGCCCAACTACTGCAGCGGCACTTGCTTTAGGCTTTTCCCCTCCTCCTTGAATGGATACGTCTTCCAGTCTTGCCATGCGCGTTATATACCAGTGCACGTCGCTCTTAGCATATTGCCCGGCTAGCTGAATGCCTCTAGCGATTTGCTGAACAGGCGATTCTTTCAAAGCCTCATCGTCAGTGCGCCGAATCACTGCTGTCACCTTCTGCGCCGGCGGCACATTGTACTGAGAACGAATCTGCCGGATTGCACCTACCACATCCTGAACGAATTGGAAGGCCTCTTCTGCATCAGCAGACTTCTCGGCACCATCCGGTGTCGGCCAGGGGGCCACGATACAGGCCTCGCGCTCGGCGCGCGGGCGGAGGCGGTGCCACAGGTCCTCGGTGATGAAGGGCATGAACGGGTGCAGGAGCTGCACCATCTGCTCATATACCTCGACGGCGAGCGCGAGTGTCTCGTCGTCCATCGCCTCGCCGGGGGCGGGCTTAATGAGTTCGAGGTACCAGTCGCAGTAGTCGCCCCAGAAGAGGTCGTAGATGAGGGCAACGGCCTCATTAAGACGGTAGCGGCTCACAGCCTCGTCCACGGCGTGAATCGTCTCGTTGAGGCGCGTCAGGATCCACCGCTCCACGAGGTCGAGGTCGTCGAACGTCCGCGTCCGGCGGTAGCCCTTGCCCTCTTCCATAAACCGTCCGAACACGTTGAACGCGTTCCAGATCTTGTTGGCGAAGTTGCGCCCCATCTCAAACTTGGTGGGGTCGAGCTTGATGTCTTGGCCCTGCGCGCAGAGGAGCACGAGCGAGAAGCGCACGGCGTCGGCGCCGTACTGCTCGATCATGTCGAGCGGGTCGATCCCGTTGCCGAGGGACTTGCTCATCCAGCGGCCGAGCTTGTCCTTGATCATCCCCGTAATGAAGATGTCGGTGTAGGGCACCTGGTCGGTGAAGTGCTGCCCGGCCATAATCATCCGGGCGATCCAGAAGAACAGGATGTCATAGCCGGAGACGAGGACCGTGCTCGGGTAGAACTTTTCCAGATCGTCGGTCTCTTCGGGCCAGCCGAGCGTGGCGAAGGGCCACAGCCATGACGAGAACCACGTGTCGAGCACGTCGGCGTCCTGCACCATCCCCGGCTCGGGCTGATCGACGGAGACGACGAAGTCGCGCGTCTCGTCGATCTCGCCGCCTTCTGTCGTGTAGTACCAGACGGGGATGCGGTGGCCCCACCAGAGCTGACGGGAGATGGTCCAGTCGCGGATGCCGTCGAGCCAGCGGAAGTACTCGTTCTTCCAGCGGTCGGGGTAGAAGGTCACGGTGCCGTCGCGGACGGCATTGAGGGCAGGCTCGGCGAGCGGCTTCATTTTCACGAACCACTGCCGCGAGATCAGCGGCTCGATGAGCGCCTTGCTCCGCGAGGAGATCGGAACGCTGTGCTTGTAGTCCTCGACCTTCTCTAGGAGCCCCAGCGCGTCGAGGTCGGCGACGATCCGCTTGCGCGCGACGAAGCGGTCGAGCCCAGCGTAGGCGCCGCCTTCCTCGTTGATCGTCGCGTCGGGCGCGATGGCGGTGATGACCTCCAGCCCGTGCCGCTTGCCGATCTCGAAGTCGTTGGCGTCGTGGGCAGGCGTGACCTTGAGCGCGCCCGCGCCGAACTCGGGCCGAACGTAGTCGTCGGCGATGATGGGGATGGGACGTTCCATCAGCGGAAGGATGGCCTGCTGCCCGATGAGGGGCGCATAGCGTTCGTCCTCGGGGTGGACGGCAATGGCCGTATCGGCGAGCATCGTCTCCGGCCGCGTCGTGGCAATTGTGATGTGGCCGTCGCCCGACGCCAGCGGGTAGCGGATCCACCACAGGTGTCCGTCGCGCTCGACGTTGTCCACCTCCTCGTCGGAGATGGCCGTCATGTTGTCGGGGTCCCAGTTGACCAGGTAGTTCCCCCGGTAGATCAGCCCTTGCTCGAAGAGCATGACAAAGACCGTTTGCACCGCGCGCGAAAACCCCTCGTCCATCGTGAAGCGCGAGCGCGACCAGTCAGCAGAGTCGCCCAGCTTCTTTTTCTGGTCGAGGATGATGTCGCCATACTGTTCTTTCCAGTCCCAGACGCGCTCAATGAAGGCCTCGCGGCCCATCTGCTTGCGCTCCAGCCCTTCCTCCTCGCGCAGCTTCCGCTCGACGACGTTCTGCGTGGCGATACCCGCGTGGTCCATCCCCGGAATCCAGAGCACCTCGAAGCCTTGCATCCGGCGCATGCGGATGAGCGCATCTTGCACCGAGTCCTGAAGGGCGTGCCCCATGTGGAGACGCCCCGTCACGTTCGGCGGCGGCATCGGGATGACGAACGGGGGCTTACCCGAGTCCGCGTCGGCGCGGAAGAAGCCGTTCGTTTCCCAGTAGGCGTACCAGCGGGCCTCGATCTGCGAGGGGTCGTAGGCGGTGGATTTCACGGCGGTCGTCTCAGTCATAGCGGGCTGCCCAGATGGAACCGGAAAGCTACGGCGTACGGCCACGAAGCCACCGTGAAGCATCGGGCGTGACCTCTGTCCGCGGCTCGCAACGCATGAACGGCTGATGCCCTCTCACTACTCGGAGCTTCCCATGCTTTCTCTCGCACGCATCCGGTTACTCGGAGCCAGCCTCTTCCTTTTGTGGTCTCTTCCTGCCTCTGCTCAAATTGGCGAAACGGTCTTCGACCCGAACGGTGACACCGTTACCGCCGCCCTGAGTGGGACCGATTGCGGCCTCGATCGCTGCACCGACTACGAGTGGCTGCTCACTGCGTCGGCAGGCACGCTCCACCAGCATTTCGCGACGCTGGAGTTCGGCTTCGTGAACCGCGAGCCTTGCGCCGTCTCGGCCCCCCCACCCGGCAGCCGCGTCCACAGCCGGCAGCGCAGTGATTGCCCCGGCGGCA
Source organism: Rhodothermaceae bacterium (assembly GCA_013003465.1). Taxonomy (GTDB): domain Bacteria; phylum Bacteroidota; class Rhodothermia; order Rhodothermales; family Rubricoccaceae; genus JABDIZ01. Next base: position 97 of record JABDIZ010000267.1, on the reverse strand, counting down.
CCATCGCCATCTACGAGCGGCTCGACACCTCGACGCTTTCCGGACCCGACTACGGACTCAAGCGACTTCGGATGTGCACGGACGATGGGTATGGGCT
>JABDIZ010000187.1 GCA_013003465.1 Rhodothermaceae bacterium | reverse complement strand
CCACATGGGTGAGGCGCTCGCGTCGAAAGGGCCTGCGGTGGACTTACATACTCGCCGGTTGCGTGGGAGCGGGGGAGGCCTCGGGCGCTTCTAGGCCGCGCTCGTCGTTGTACTTCGAGGGGCACTTGACGAGGATGTGCTCGGCAACGAACACATCGCCTTCCATCCGGCCATCCACGACCACTTGCTCCGCGTCCTCGAAGTTGGCGGGCTTGGGGTTCGGGTAGACGACCTGCCGCGTCATGCCTGCCTCATCGCGCATCCAGAACGAAAAGCGGTTGGCGTCCGGGTCATAGGTCGTCGGGCGGGCCGTGAGCCATTCGCCCACGACGTGCGCGCGCTGGCCGTTCTCGGCCGCTTCGGTAAAGTTCTCGTAGCCGGCCACTTGCTCGCCGAAGCTGGTCACTACGAGGGTGCCGAAGCCGAGAATGAGGACGAGGCCGATGATGGTTTTAGGGCGCATGGGCTTGTGTGTTGCGTGTGACGTAGCGCGTATTGCGGAGAGCAGTTTCTTCAGTGTCAAACACGGAATACGCGATTCGCGACATCAAGTCAGTCTTTCAACTCGCGCTCGAGGCGGCTGATCCGCCGGTCGGTGCGAAAGAGGAGGAAAAGAAGGCCGATCCAGATGACGAGCACGACCGCGAGCACGACGGGCAGCTTGTCGTCGGCCAGCATGATCCGGTCGAGGCCTTCCGGCTGTTGCGTTGCCACCGCTTGCGCGGCGGCGGTGTCGAGGAGCGCAATCGTGGTGTCGCGCGCCGTAGTGAGGGTGTCGAGGGCAGCCTGCATCGGAAACGCGAGGGTCAGACGGTGAGAGGGTCCTGGCGGCGTTCGGCGAGGCGCAGTTCGGCGGCCCGGATCCGCACGCGGAGCGTGTAGATCCAGCCGAAGAGCAGGAAGAAGCCGATCACGGCAGCGTAGAACACCCAGCGCATCTCGGGGGCGATATCCATCTCGCTGAAGGCCGGGTTGCCCTCGGCGCCGGGGTGGAGGCTCGCCATCCGGCGCGGTAGCACGTAGAGGAGGAACGGCATCGTCGTCAGCGCGAAGAGCGCGTAGACGGCGGCCAGCCGCGCTTGCAGCCGCTCGTCTTCCAGGGCGCCGCGCAGCACGAAGTACGCCCCACAGATCAGAAGCTGGATCACGACCATGACCTGCCGGGGATCGGCGTTCCACCAGACGTTGGTGCCCGCGTACCAGGTGAAGCGGGCCCAGATGGTCCCTGTGATGAAGCCGAGCACGCCGAAGACCGTCGCCACGACGGCGGCTTGCTCGGCCCGCACGTCGTGCAACCGGCGGCCCGTCGTGAGGTAGCGCAGCGAGTGATAGCCCGTCAGCAGAAAGCCGATCATCAGCACGAACCACATCGGCACGTGGAAATACAGGTTGCGTGCCGAGTGCTCCAGAATGGGAAGCTTCGCGATCTGCCCCAGGAAGCCGAGGCACAGCACGACCGTCATCCACACCGCTGCGACGATGGTGAATACGCGCCAGCCCACGCCGTAGCGCGGCAAGATGAGCGTATCGCGGTCAGGAGTGGGCATGGGAAGCAAGGTAGGCGGTCGGCGAGGCACAAGATGCGGGCCGTTGTGCCGATGGACTATGAAACCGTCGGGGAAATGGTACTGCGGTGCAGGCGATGCACAGCCGCGCACAGCGCGCTCAGTCACGCCAGACGTAATCAAACAGCAGGACGGAGGCCGTAATCATCACGCCGCCGTAGCCGACGAGGCCGAGCAGGTCGGTCTCCGCCGCTGCCCACGTCGCACCGGGCTCGAAGGCGAGGCGTGTGGCTTGCACCGCGAAGAACAGCAGCGGAATCAGGATGGGGAACGAGAGCACGGCCAGCAGCGGCCCACTCGACGCCGTCCGTGCGATGATGGCCGAGAGCAGTGTCGTCGCGCCCGCCAGCCCGATGGCGCCGAGGGCGAGGGTGGCGGCAAAGAGCCCTGGTGCGTGCACGGCTGGGGCGACGAGGACAAGGAAGACCAGCGCGGCAGCGGCGTTGAGCGCCAGCGTCAGCGCGACGTTGAACGCGAGCTTGCCGAGGTAGACGGCGCTCGGCCGCAGCGTGAGCCGGAGCAGCAGGACCGTTCCGCGTTCTTCTTCCAACACGAAGGCGCGTCCCAGCCCGACCGTGGCGGCAAACACGATCACGATCCAGAGCAGCGCCGCCGCCGTCGGGGCGTCGACCGCCGTGTCGCCGAGGGCGAAGCGCAGCAGCACGAGCGCCGCCGCCACGAACAGGCCGAGCGCATTGAGCGCGAAGCGCGTCCGCAACTCCAGCCGCGCGTCTTTGAGGAAAACGGCCTGCGCGCCGTGCAGCCAGTCCATTGGGGGTGGAAGGGGAAGGAAAGAAGTGGGAAGTTAGCAGCCCCGCATCCTCCGCTTCATGATTGATCCCGACCGCGCACTCGGCGCACTTCTCGGCAGCGCTGTTGGCGATGCCCTCGGCATGCCCATCACCGGGCTCAGCCACCAGAACGTCCGCACCTACTACAAGGGCATCAAGGGCTACCGCGACGACGCGCATCGGCGCGACTTCGAGGCCGGGCAGTGGACCGCCCATACGCAACGGACGTTCGCGCTCGTGCGCGTGCTCACCGCGTCTCCTCACAACCTCCTCGCCGCGAACCGGATGATCCGCGAGGAACTGACGCTGCTCGACCTGCGGCGGGACGGAGAGGATAGCACGGCGCCAACGAATGCGCTCGCGGCCTGTGCGGCACCGCTTGGCTTGATCTGGAGTGCCCAGGAGATGGCACGCCCCGAGGCTTTGCTCTGGGTTACGACCCTCGGCTTGCCCATACAACATCATCCGCGTAGCCTGGCCGCGGGCTTCGGGCAGGCCTATGCCGTGCGGAAAGCCCTCACCAACGTGGATGGTCTGGATGGCCCGGATCTCCTCGGCGTGCTCAGCCGACGGGTCCGGCAGGTCGAGGATGAACACGGCGGCGACCACGCGGTCTCCGGCCGACTGGGTACCCTCATCCCGCACCTCAACGAGTTCCCGCTCGACCTGCAAGACCGGTGCAACGGCACGGGTTCGGCCGCCGACGAAGCCTTCCCGTTCGCCGTGGCGATGTTCGCGCGGAACCCTGGACTCGTAGAGGCGACGATGCTGGCCGCCATCAACGTCGGTGGCGAGGCGAGCGCCATCGGGGCCGTCACGGGCGCGCTGCTCGGGGCGTACAATGGCTGGTCCGCATTCCCGGCCGCGTGGCGTGAGGAGCTCGAAGATGTGGGACGACTGAGAGCCGAGGCGCTGCGTTTGGTTGAGGCGCTGGGCTAGCGGCGCTCGGCGTCGCGGTGAGCCTCGGGGTGGCCACCAGGTGGAACGCCGTCGATGAAGCCGTCGGCGTTGTGCCAGTCGGCGGCGGGCAAGTCGCCCAGGTCCCCGAAGTCGCCGATGAAGCCGATTTCGGAGTGCAGGCGGTAGCCCTGTTCGCGCTCGACGGTCTCTTGGATGTAGCCGATCAGGTGGCGCACGTCGCGCGCCGTCGCGCCGTCGCGGTTGATGAGGATGTTGGCGTGGCGCTTCGTCACCTCGGCGCCGCCGATGCGCGTGCCTTTGAGCCCACACCAGTCGATGAGGCGGCCCGCGCCGACGCCATCGATCTTCTTGAAAATGCTCCCGGCCGAGGGCTCCGTGTCGAGCGGCGGGTGGCGCTCGTGCCGCCACGCGAGGTTGGCCACCATGATCTCGCGCATCCGCGCCTCGTCGGCGGGTTGCAACTGAAAAGTGGCTGACAGGACGATGTCGCCGCTGTCGTGGAGCGTCGAGTAGTCGTAGCCGAAGTTGAAGTATTCCACGCCGACGGTCTTGCGCGTGCCTTCCGGCGTCAGGATCTCGGCCTCATGGACGACCTCCTCGATGAACATCGTCCGCTCGCGTTCGGGCGGGGGTGAGAGGAAGTGGAGGTTCTGCCACAGCGCGCCGCCTACCGTGCTCGGAATCCCGACGTAGTGCTCCAGCCCCGAGAGGCCCGCCGATACGACTTCCTCGATCAGATCGGGATAGACAATAGCACCGCTCTCGGCCCAGACCTGGCCCGTTTCGGCATCCACGCGCGTGTGGTCGGCCGCGTTGCGGATCACGAAACCCGGAAACCCTCCATCGCCGACGAGGATGTTGGCACCGACGCCGAGGAGAAAAAACGGCACCTTCGCCTCGCGCGCCGCTGTCACCGCGTCGGACAGTTCGTCCGCCGTGTGCGCCTCGAAGAACAACTCGGCCGGCCCGCCGATCTGAAACGTGGTGTACGGCGCCAGGATCTCATTCTCGCGGACGCGGTTGCCGAGGGCGTCGCGGATGGCGGTATAGCGCGCGTGGCGTTCAGGCGGGGCGAGGGCAGGGGGACGAGCGAGCGAAGTCACAGAGCAAAGAGCGGCAGGCGGGAGGGGCGACGCACGTAGTTTACCACGGCGCGCAGGCGGTGGGAGCGAAGAGTGCATCTCCGCCCACACGCTGCGCGTACCGCAGCGCAGCATTCATCCCAACCCTCAGGCTCATGGCCAACACCATTCGTGTCAACCCCAACGCCGCCCGCACCGGCATCATCGCGGCGGTCATTTTGATCCTGCTCGTCATGGCGGCGGGCTGCATGACCAAGTCGCTCAGCTCGGGCGAGGCGGGCGTGAAGTACAGCAGCTTCTCGGGTACCGACCTCGGAGCCAGCTACGGCGAGGGCCTCAACGTCTTTTTCCCGTGGGAGCGCATGATCGTCTACGACGTACGGACCAAGACCGCGACGGAGCCCATCACGGCGCTCTCCTCGAACGGTCTCACCATCGGGATGGACATCTCGGTGCGCTACGAGCCACGCGTGACGCAACTGCCGTTCCTGCACACGACGTTCGGGCCGGAGTATTACGAGCGGCTGATCCAGCCCGAAATCCGCTCGGCCGCGCGCGAAGTCGTCGGTCGGTACACGCCCGAGGAGCTGTACTCCTCACGGCGGACGGAGCTGCAGCTGGAGATCGAGCAGCGCGTGACCGAGGCCGTGCAGGATCAGTTCGTGGACATCGAAGCGATCCTCATCCGCGACGTGACGCTGCCGGACCAGATCCGCCGCGCCATCGAGACGAAGCTGGAGGAGGAGCAGCGTGTGCAGCAGATCGAGGCGACGGGCCAGGCGGAGTACCAGCGCATCATCACCCAGAGCCTGACGCCGCAATTCCTCCGCTTCCAGGGCATCGAGGCGACGCGCGAGTTGGCCGAGTCTGACAACGCCAAGGTCGTGGTCATCGGCAGCGGCGGGGACGGACTGCCCATCATCCTCGGCAACCAGTGAGTGAAGCGGCCCCTCCGCGCCAGGACTTCTTCGAGCGGGTCTGGGCCGTCGTGGCCCAGATTCCGCCCGGCCGCGTGACGACCTACGGGCACATCGCCGAACATCTCGGCACCAAAAGCGCCGCTCGCACTGTCGGGTGGGCGCTCAAAGCGGTGGTCGGAGACGACGGGCCGATGGCGATGCCGTGCCACCGGGTCGTCAATCGGTTCGGCGCGCTCTCCGGGCGGCTGCACTTCGACACGCCGACGGTGATGGAGGAGCGGCTCCGCGCCGAAGGGGTCGTGTTCACCGACGATGGCTGCGTGGACCTCAACTGCCACCTGTGGATTCCTGGGCGTGCCGAATGACGAAGGCGGCGTGCGGAGTGGAGAGCACTGCCCTCATGTCCCATTCCGCGATCTGAACGCTGTATTTCCCACGAGTCCGCCACCCGCCAGGGCATCCAACTCGTCCCAGAACCCGGGGAACGAGACGGCCACGGCGTCGGCTCCCTCGATGGTTGTCGCGCCGGAAGCGGTGAGGGACGCCACGGCCGCCGCCATCGCGATGCGGTGATCGCCCCGGCTCTCGATGGTCGCGCCGCGAAGCGGATGGCCGCCCTCGATGACGAGTCCGTCGGGGGTTTCCTCCACCGATGCGCCCATCGCCTGGAGAAACGCCGCGGTGGCGGCAAGACGGTCGGTTTCTTTGTAGCGCAGTTCGGCCGCGTCGCGGATCGTCGTGGTGCCCCCGGCGCACGCCGCCGCGACAGCCAGGACGGGAATCTCGTCGATCAGGTTCGGGATGAGCGCCCCGCCCACCTCCACGCCCACGAGGCCTTCCGGTGCATGGACGCGGAGGTCGCCAATGGGCTCGCTGCCGCGTTCGCGTTCGTTCTGTACCTCGATCCGGGCGCCCATCGCGCGGAGCACATCGAGCAGGGCCGTCCGCGAGGGATTGAGGCCGACTTGGAGCAACTCCAACGTGGCGGTCGGGACGACAGAACCCGCGACGAGGAAGAACGCCGCCGCCGAGAAGTCGCGCGGGACCACGCGGAGGCCCCACGGGACGGGCGCACCGCCTTCAGCCGAGATGTGCCGCTCGGCGCCCAGCGAGAACACCGGAAGCCCGAGCATGCGCTCGGTATGGTCGCGCGAGGGCGTGGTTTCGATGACGGTTGTAGGGCCCTTGGCCAAGAGCCCCGCCAGCAGCACGCACGATTTGACCTGCGCCGAGGCCACTGGCAGGCGGTACTCGATGCCGCGCAACGGACGTCCGTCGATCCGCACAGGCGCGTGCCCGTCGGTGAGTGTGAGCGCGGCGCCCATCTGCCGCAGCGGCTCGGCAATGCGGTCCATCGGGCGGCGCGAGAGCGAGGCGTCGCCGACGAGGGTAGAGGGGAAGCCCTGTCCGGCGAGGACACCAGCCATGAGGCGCATCGTCGTCCCGGAGTTGCCACAGTCGAGTGGTCCCTCGGGAGCATGGAAGCCTCGCAGGCCCACGCCTTGCACGAACAGGCTGTCGTCGCGTCCCTCTATCTCAACCCCGAGTGCGCGGAGCACGGTGAGCGTGGACTGGGGATCCGCAGCAGCGGGGTAGCCCACGATCTGGGTCTCACCCTCGGCCAGCGCCGACAGGATGGCGGCGCGGTGAGCGATGGATTTGTCCGGCGGTAGCGTCACGCGCCCGGCCAGCGCCACGGCGGGTTCGACGGTGAAGGCCGAGGGTATCAGGGGCTCAGCCATCGGCGCGGTACACGACGGGCCACTCATGGGGTGGCGGTAGGTCCTTAGGGAGGTCGTCGTTGCAGCCGCGGCTGCGGACCTCCCGGATGTCGGTGCGTCCGCCCTCAGCGAGGCGGTAGCGCACGAACGTGCCGCAGTCGCCGAGGCCGCGCCCCTTGCTGAAGGTCTCGAAGATCCCCTGCGCTGGGTTCACGACTTCAGGCGTGCCGAAGACGCCGGTTCGGCGATCCGTGGGCTGGTCGTTCTCGTCAAGGTCAGGCGCACGGACGAGCATGGCGCGGTCGCCTTCGATGTGGACGAGAGCATAACTGCCCTGGTATGCGCCGAAGTAGCACGTCACGGTGACGAGCGTACGGCCCTCGCCGAGTGGATCGAGGTAGAGCATTCCGCGCCCGAAGTCCTCGTCCTCGCGCGGAAGCGGGTCGTAGACCTCCGCGTTGGTCGTCGGGTCCCAGTAGGTGTCGCAGGCGCGGCGCCAATCAAGGGCGTCGTCCAGCAGATCGGCCTGTTGCTTGATGGCTTCCCGAGCGGCGTCCGGGTCGTTAGCGGTGTCGTAGGCCTCCACAAGAGGTCGGGTCTGGTCGAGCCAGGCGCGTGCGTCGAAGTCGGCGCCTTCAGATTCGGCAGGTGCAGACGACGGCGCGACGGGCGCCTGATCTACAGCCGGAGTGGCCTCCGGCGCAGGGTCTTGGGCGCAGGCCGTGAGCAGCAGCAGAGGCAGGAGGGTTCGCATCGGGTCGCCCGGGCGGTGCAGGCCTAATCTAGGCGTCGGCGGGCGCGGGCTCCACCCGGATTTGCGGTTCGACCTCGGCCAGCATCGCCTGCTTCTCGGCGAACGGCAGAAACGCATGGCGGAAGCCATTGAGCACGACCTCGCGGAGCGCATCGGCCGGGATGCCGCAACGCGTGTGTGCGAGGAACAACTCGTCCGTGACTGTTGTGCGTGAGAACAGCCGGTTGTCTGTATTGATCGTGATGGGCACGCCCGCGCGGCAGTAGTCGGCGACGGGATGCGCCTCGTAGCTTGCCACGACGTGCGTCTGCACGTTGCTCGTCGGGCAGACCTCCAGCGGGATCTGCCGGTCCACGAAGTAGCGGAGCAGGTCGGGGTCTTGGCCGAGCGTGACGCCGTGGCCGATGCGGTGCGCGCCGCACTTGAAGAGGGCCTGCTGGATGGAGGCCGGGCCGAACGACTCGCCCGCGTGGACGGTGATGTTGAGCAGGTGCTTGCGGGCGTGGTAGAACGCCGCGCCGTGCATCTCGGCCGGATTGCCTTGTTCCCCGCCCGCCAGATCGAACCCGACGACGCCGTCGTCGCGGTAGGCGGCGGCCAGTTCAGCCTGGGCGAGGGAGGCGCTCTCGCGGCGGTCGCGCAGGCCGCACACGATCACGCCCGTGGTGATGCCGCAGTCGCGCTCGGCATCGCGCAGGCCCGCGAGCACGGCGTCGTTGACCTGCCAGAGCGTGAGCCCTTCGTCGGTGTGCAAGATGGGGCCGTAGCGGACTTCGAGGTAGCGGACGTTCTCGGCAGCGGCGTCCTCGGCCAACTCGTAGGCGATGCGGTGGAGCGCGTCGCGCGTCTGCATCATCGGGATCGAGTAGCCGAACCAAGCGAGGTATTCCTCCAGTGTGGCCGACCCGTCGATCTTTTTCAGTTCCTCGGCGAGGGCGTCCTCTTCCTGGGCGGGAAGGAGGTCCAGTTTGTCGTGTTGCCGCGCGAGGTCGAGGAGCGTGGGCAGGCGGAGCGAGCCATCGAGGTGGCAGTGCAGCTCGGCCTTGGGCCAGGCGAGGATCGTCTCGCGGGAGAGGACGTGGGGAATGTCGGGCATGAGGCTTTTTTGCGGCGCCAAGCTACGGGGCTAGGGCGGCAGCGTCAATGCAAGGTGAAGGC
>JABDIZ010000210.1 GCA_013003465.1 Rhodothermaceae bacterium | reverse complement strand
GTGATAGAGGACTTGGTCCTGCGCGTCGACGGCGTGGAGGTATTCGCCCTGGCCGGACACGACGAGGCGAGCGATGGTGCTGCGCGTCGGCCGCTCGTCGCGCACGTTCGGAATGCGGATCGGGTCGGTCGCTGCGAGGCGGTTCAGGTTGACGCCAGGGTTGAGGCGTCGGAGCAACTCGGGCGCGGCGTGGAACATCTCGCCGAGCTTTTCGCCGAGCGACTCGTAGCCGAGCGAGTCCATCTCGGCCTTCGCATAGATGTCGCGCGGGATCCGCGTAAAGGCCCCGTCCGCGTCATCCTCCGTCAGGCGGTACTCGATCACGAACGACGGTTGCCCGGCGCGCTGCTCGAGGCGGCGGTACGTCGTCGAGTCGATGACGCCGGTGGCGTCGAGGTCCTCAGCGACCTGAAACCAGTAGACGGCCTTCTCGGTGTTGTCGCCCCAGCGGCCGTCGATCTGGCCGGGCGAGAAGCCTGCGCGGTCGAGGAGAACCTGTGCGCGCAGTACGCTCGGTCCGGCCACGTTGCCGCCGAGCGGCAGCATCATCCGCGCCGAGTCGGGATCGATGAGGCTGTCGATGTCTTCCAGGCGCTCCGGGTTGGCGCGGGCGGCGGCGTTGGCGGCGGCCGTATCCACCCGGGCAACCGTCCGAAACCGTCCCTCATAGCGGCCCCGCTCCAACTCGTCGCGCGAGAAGCGCTCGTAGCCGCTCACCGTCTCGACGCCGAGCGTGTCGGCCGTAGGCGGCCGCTCGGCTGGTTCGATGCGGCAGCCCGTGAGGATGAGAACAAGCGTGGCGAGGGCCGCGCCTGCGAGGCGAGAGAAAGGCATGATCGGGATGGGCAGGGGAGAGGGGGCGCTCCTACGCGCGGTAGAACCGTCGGTGCCCTGGGCGTTACGCAGCCGTTCCGTTGGTCTGTTGCGCGTACGCGTCCATGAAGCGGATGCTGGCCTCGATGCCCTGGTGGAAGCGCTCCAGCGCGAAGTGCTCGTTGGGCGAGTGGATCGCATCCGAGTCGAGGCTGAAGCCCATCATGACCGAGTCGAGGCCGAGGATGCGCTTGAAATCAGCCACGACGGGGATGGAGCCACCCTCGCGCGTAAAGAGCGGCTCGCGCCCGAAGACGCCCTGCATCGCCTTGGCCGCCGCCTGCATGGCGGGCGCGCTCGTGTCGATGAGCGCCCCGTGGCCGCCGTGCAGATTCTTGAACGTCAACGTCATCGTCTCCGGCGTGTTGGCCTCGAAGTAGCGGCGGAGCTTTTCGGTGATCTCGTCGGGCGTCTGGTCCGGGACGAGGCGGCAGGAGATCTTGGCGTGCGCCTTGGCCGGGAGGACGGTCTTGGCGCCCTCGCCCGTGTAGCCGCCCCAGATGCCGTTCACGTCGAGCGTCGGGCGGGCGCTGGTGCCTTCGAGCATCGTGTAGCCCGCCTCGGTCTTCGTGTGCTCCACGCCAATCTCCTCTTTCCAATCGGCCTCGTCGAACGGGAGCTTGCGGTAGCCTTCACGTTCCTCCTCGGTCAGGTCGCGGACGTGGTCGTAGAAGCCGGGGATGGTGATGCGGTGCTGCTCATCATGCGCACCGGCGATGAGGCGGCAGAGCGCGTTGATCGGGTTCTCGACGGCGCCGCCGTAGACGCCGCTGTGAAGGTCGCGGTTGGGGCCGGTGAGCGTCACCTCCACGTAGGCCATGCCGCGCAGGCCGTACACCAGCGAGGGCACGCCGGGCGCGAAGAGCGCCGTGTCGGAGATCAGGACGGTGTCGGCGGCCAGGAGATCCTGGTGTTGCTCGATGAAGGGCACGAGGCTGGTGGAGCCGCTTTCCTCTTCGCCCTCCAGCATGATCTTCAGGTTTACCGGCAGGGCACCCTCCGTCGCCAGGTAGGCCTCGATGGCCTTGACGTGCATGAACAACTGGCCCTTGTCGTCGGCGGTGCCGCGCGCGTAGAGCACGCCGTCGCGGATGACGGGCTCGAAGGGCGGGCTCTCCCACAGCTCTAGCGGATCGGGCGGCTGCACGTCGTAGTGGCCGTAGATCAGCACGGTCGGGAGCGCCGGGTCCTCGATGCGCTCGGCGTAGACGATGGGGTGGCCCGGCGTCTCCATCAACTCGGCGCGCGGCATCCCGATGCGTTCGAGGTCGCTGCGGAGCCACTCGGCGGCTTGGCGGACGTCGCCGTCGTACTGTGAGTCGGTGGAGATGGAGGGGATACGGAGGAGGTCGTTGAGTTGATCAACGAACTGCTCTCCGTGCGCGCGGGCGTAGTCGAGGGCAGCGTTCATGGGGAAAGGCTGTGGGCTTGAGGCTAGGGGCTAGAAGCTCTGGGCTTGTAGTTCCAGCGGACGCATCGAGCCTCCCGCATCAAGCCTCCAGCTTCTCGGCCATCAAAATAAGCCGCGGGCTCTGGTCGGTGCGGGGCGCGCCGTTGTAGTCGCCGAAGGTGTGGGTGAGGCGGAGGCCTGCGGCGGCGTACATCTGGGCGAAGTCATCGCGGGTGAGGAGATGAACCGACTCGGTGAACGTGTGCGGGTCAGCCGTCCCGTTGGTGATCGTGATGCGCTTCTTGACGCGCTCGCCGTCGAGCCAGCGCTCTTGCCGGACGTGCACGCCGTCTACGGTTTTCTCGTCTTCGGGCACGAGGTGCGCGCGGACGTACGGCGCGTTGAGAAAATCCTGCACGAGCCAGCCACCCGGTTTGAGCGCCGAGGCCATCGCCCTGATGGTACGCTGATGATCGGCGTCGTCATCGAAGAAGCCAAACGAGGTGAACAGGTTGACGACCCCGTCGAAGCGTTGCTGGAAGTGCGGCAGGCGCATGTCGCCCTGGACGAAGACGATCTGCTCCGGCGTCAGGCGCTCCTCCGCCGCGCGGCGCTGGGCGGTGGCGATGGCGTTAGCCGAGAGGTCGAGACCGGTGACGCGGTAGCCCCGCCGCGCGAGCACGCGCGCATGACGCCCGCGCCCCGTGCCCACATCAAGCACATTCGCGCCCGCCTCCGGGTGGACCGTCCGCTCGATGAGGTCGGCCACGCGCTCGGCCTCCGTCAGGTCGCGCCGGTCGTAGACGAGTTCGTAGTCGGCAGAGTCGAACCAGTCTTCGTACCAGGTCATCAGGCGGAGGGGTAAGGGAGCAGGGCGGTCCGTATCCTACGCACCGCCTCCCGAACCACGCTAGCCTCGCATGGGATCCGACCGACTCCGCGACACCAGCACATCGATCACGCGACTGCGTTCGTGATTCTCCGCACGACACGGCTCCTCCGGCTCTTTTTCCTGCGGCACTTTCAGGCCGAGGGCGTCGACATCTCGCCGGAGCAGTGGGCCATTCTCTTTCGTCTCCACGAACAGGCTCCGCAAGCGCAGACCGAGTTGGCCGATCGCTCCCTCAACGATCGGGCAAACATTACGCGGCTGGTTCAGGGGCTGGAGCGAAAGGGCTGGGTCCACCGCACGCCCGATTCTGCCGATGGGCGGCGGATCCTCGTCAGCCTTACTGCTGAGGGGGTAGCGCTGATGGAGCGCTCCTCCCGTTCGCGGTGGGGCGGCGCGAGCGGCGGAGACTCATGCGGGGTCGACCGCCTGGAATGGCGCGAGCGCCTCGTCCACCGAGCGCACAGCAGGGAACCAGGCGAGGATATGCTGTACGACCTCGTCGAGCAGGGCATCGGGGCAGGAGGCGCCTGCCGTCAGGAGAATGTCGATGGGGCGGTTGAGATCCTGGGGGAGCCAGCCGTGCGTCTCGGTCTCGGTCTTGGTGCGCCAGACGAAGTGATGGATCTCGTCGGGTGAGATCAGGCGGTCGGCGCCGGAGATGAAGTAAGTCGGTATGGCCTCTTCGCAGAGATCCACGAGGTGGCTCGTGTTGGAGGAGTTGTAGCCGCCCACGACGAGCGCCAGATCCGCGCCGTCCTCAATGAGTGCGATGGTGGCGTCTTGGTTTTCCTTGGTTGCGTAGCAGAGCGTGTCCGAGGTGTCGGCGAAGTGATCCGCGACCGGGTCGTCCGGGAAGCACCGGAGCATGGCCTGGCGGAGCCGCTCGGCGATGGCTGCCGTCTCGCTGGCCAGCATCGTCGTCTGATTGACCACGCCGATGCGCTGGAGGTCGCGCGCGGGGTCGAAGCCGGGTGAGTAGCGGTCGGCGAAGTGCTCGAAGAAAAACGCAGCATCTTCCTCACCGCAGATCACTTTGGCAAGCGCCTCGGTGGCCTCCATGTCGCGCACGACCACGACCGGCGCGTGCGCCTGCGCATGGCTGAACGTAGCGCGCGTCTCCTCGTGGTAGCGCTTTCCGTGCACGACGACTGTGTATGCCTGCTTGCCGATCTGCGCGCTCTTCTTCCACACCTTCTCGACGAACGGACACGTCGTGTTGTAGGTGTGCGGTTCCAGTCCTCGCTCCCGCAAGTCGGCCTCGATCTCGCGCGTTGTGCCGAAGGCCGGGATAACGACCACATCATCCGGCTTCAGCGCATCGAAGGGGATGAGCTGTTCGCCCGTGGTGGTGCGGAGGAAGCGGATGCCGCGCGCCTGTAGATCCTCGTTGACGTGCGGGTTGTGGATCATCTCTGAGAGGAGGAAGATCCGTCCAGCCGCGGCTTTCTCCGGGTGCTCCTCCAGTGCCCGGTAGGCGATGTCGATGGCGTTCTCGACGCCGTAGCAGAACCCGAAGTGGCGGCCAATTTTGAAGCGCACCGGCCCAAAGTCGAGCACGGAGGGTGTGAGGTCGCGCTTGCGCGGATCGGTGATGCGGCGGGCGTCCTTGACCGTCGCGATGATGGGGCTGCGGTAGAAGACCGGGACGTCGAACTGACGGGCCATCCGAGTAGGGAATGCGAGCGAGGGAGTGCGGCGGTGCAACGCGACGGCCCGTGTCTCGGTTGCCCGCCGAGGGAGCTTCGGAGAGAATTGATCGTTAGCCGGAGACGGTTGTCTTTCTCTGTTTCAGTGCCCTCCTTTCATGCGTTTTGCTTCTCGCCTCTCGTCGCTTGGCCTCCTGAGCGCCCTCAGTCTGCTGATTCCGTGGACCGCACAGGCGCAGTTCACAGCCCGCGTCCAGGCCATCCACAACGCGCCCGATCCGTCCGTCGCCGTCGTGGACCTCTACGCCAACGGCATTCTGTTGCTTGACGACGTAGCCTTTCGTACTGCCTCGCCCTACCTCGACGCCCCGGCATTCATTCCGCTGGAGATCGGAGTAGCGCCCGGTACCTCGACGAGTGCCGCCGAAGTGTTCTACACGTTTTCGATCACGCTTCAGCCGAACCAAACGGTACAGTTCATCGCCGTTGGGGTGCGGGAGCCCGGCGACTTCGCGCCCAACCCCGACGGCCTCAGCACAGCGCTCAATGTACTCGTCAACGACGATGCCCGGGAGACGACTGCCGACCCAACCATGGCCGAGGTGAATGTGGTCCACGGCAGTCCCGATGCGCCGACCGTCGACGTCGGGGCAACCGTCATCCTAACCGGCGAGGCGCGGGGCGGTGTGCTGCTGGCCGATGAGATCGCCTACACGGGACTGACATCGAGCGTTGCCATTGAGCCTCACAATGTCATCTTCATCGAGGATGAGTTCAATTCACTTCCCTTTGGAAGCTACTGGGCTACGCCTGAACTAGGGCCAGGCGTTGTTGCGACGGTGCTGTTGTCCGGCTTCCTCGATCCAACGCAGAATCAGGATGGTCCCTCATTCAGCCCGATGATCGTGCTATCGGATGGAGCGGCGATGGTTCTTGATCCGGTCGTCGTTGCTGTTGAGCACCACGAGGGGCTGCCCGGCGCGCTCGCGATCCGCAGCATCTCGCCTAACCCCTCTGCCTCGACGGTACGTATCATCTTCGACCTCGCGGAGCAGGCGGACGTGACCGCCGAGGTCTTCGATGCGCTCGGGCGGCAGGTGCTCACGGTAGCACCGCAAGCGCGTCCAGTCGGCGCCGGTCAGCACATTCGCCTCGACACGGCGGAGTTGCCTGCAGGGGCCTACGTTCTCCGTCTCACGGCTGATGGCCAGACGCAATCGCGCCGCATAGCCGTCGTGAAGTAGTTCGGTGGCGGGTTATCTTGTCGTTACGAATCGCGGACATCCCGGCCTCGCTCGATTACACGGTATACTTCCCCCAGCGTGCTCGTCCGATGAACCAGGCTACACGCTTCTTTCTCTTCCCCAACTCCCTTTTCAGCATGACCACGGCTACTTCTCGCTGGACATCCAGCCTCCTCCTGCTCACCCTATTGCTCCTCGGTTCTGCGTTCCCGGTATCGGCGCAGGTATTTGTTGCCTCCCTCTCTGGAGCCTCCGAAGTGCCCGCAAACGCTTCCACCGCGTCCGGTCGCGTGGAGGCTGTGCTCAGCGGTACGCAGCTCGTCGTGACGGGCGCGTTCACGGGGCTCGAAAGCGACTACACGGGGTCGCACATTCATGAGGCTCCGGCGGGAGTGAACGGCGGCATCATCTTCACACTCACCCCGGTGGTGAATGGGGATATGCGAAGCGGCACCTTCGCCGCTGCCGACAACACCTTCGACCTCACCGCAGGTCAAGTCACGACCCTGACGACCGATGGCTTCTACGTCAACGTACACTCGGTGACCTTGGCGGGCGGCGAGATCCGCGGACAGATCGGGCAGAGCGTGCTCATTAACGAGGTCGACTCCGATCAGACGGGCACGGATGCAGCAGAGTTCGTCGAACTCTACAACCCGACGGCCAGCGCCGTGGACCTCAGCGACTTCGTGCTCGTCTTCTTCAACGGATCTGACGATGCCAGCTATGAGGCCTTCGACCTCGATGGCTTTACCATTGACGCGGATGGCTACTTCGTGCTCTGCGCCAATGCCGCCACTACAGCCAACTGCGATCTCGATGTCACGCCCGAGGAAAACCTCGTGCAGAACGGGGCCGATGCTGTGGCGCTCTATATGGGCGAAGCCGCCAGCTTCCCTGGGGACACGCCCGTCACGATGGCGGGTCTCCTCGATGCGCTCGTCTACGACACCGCCGACGCGGACGACGACGGGCTGCTCGCGGGTCTCGGCCAGATGGTGCAGTACAACGAGGATGAGAA
Organism: Rhodothermaceae bacterium; assembly: GCA_013003465.1. GTDB lineage: Bacteria > Bacteroidota > Rhodothermia > Rhodothermales > Rubricoccaceae > JABDIZ01. The sequence continues at coordinate 2,891 of JABDIZ010000210.1, read as the reverse complement.
CGGCATGAAGGACACGCAGTCCATCCAGCGCAACCCAAGCGGCGCAGCTACCATCGTCGTTACCGAGCCCACGCCGGGTGCTGGCCTCGTCGCGCCCATGGGCCCGGTCGTCACCTTCACCGAGGGCAGTGCATCCGTTGATGAAGGCATGATGGCGACGCTGACCGTCGAACTGGACTTCCCAGACGATACGCCCGACGGCAACCCCGTCACCGTCAGTGTCGACTTCGATGCAGTGGGCAGCACGGCTGACGCCGCCGACTTCACCGGGCCGACGCCCGGCAGCGTCACCTTCAGCGGCAACACCGACGGCGAGGCGCTCTTCGTGACGCTCGACCTGACCGAGATGGATGGCGTGGAAGGCAGCGAGGACGCCGTCTTTGATCTCACCGTGACCAGCGGCACCGCTGATGTGGGAATTCCGGGCACCTTCACCCTCACCGTCGGCGACACGGATATGCCGCCGACTAGTACGATGGCCGAGGCTCGGGCGCTTGGCTCGGGCGCTACGGTGATCGTCGAAGGCGTGGTGACGCGCTCGATGGGTACCTTCACCTATCTCCAGGACGACACGGGTGGCCTTACCGTTCGCCAGACCAGCGGCACCTTCTTCGATGCCGTCGCGGCAGGTACCATCGTATCCGGCACGCAGCTTCAGCTCAACGGCACGCTGAGTGAGTTCAACGGCCTCCTCCAGATCAACGACGCCGACCTCGCGAGTTGGTCGATTCTCGGTACAACGACCGTGCCTGCTCCGCAGGTCGTGGATCTGGCCGAGCTGGCTGCCAACGGAGAAGCCTACGAGGCTGAGCTCGTGCAGGTCGATGACCTCACCATCGAAACGGCGGACGTGACGTTCGCGGCCGCCACGACCTACGACGTGGATGACCCGTCCGATGACGGCGATGCCATGGCGCTCCGTGTCCCGAACGCCGACGACAGCGATGTGGACGGGACCGCGGTGCCCAGCATGACCGTGCTCTTCACCGGCGTGATCGGGCAGTTCGACTCCTCCGACCCGCGCGATGAGGGGTACCAACTCATGGCCATCGAGACGGGCGACCTCGTCATCACAACGGCAAATGAGCCGGGCGAAGCGCCGACACTTTTCGCCCTCGATGTGGCACAGCCCAACCCGTTCGCCCGCCAGACGACGCTCCAGTTTTCGCTGGATCAGTCTGGCCCCGTCCGCATGGCCATCTACGACGCGCTTGGCCGCGAAGTTGCCGTGCTGACTGAGGGCGAGTTGGACGCTCGAACGCACCGCGTGACCTTCGACGCGCGCACGCTGGCCTCGGGCGTCTACGTGGTCCGGCTCACCGCCGGGGAGCAGACGGCGACGCAGCGCATCACGCTCCTACGCTAGGCTATGGGAGATAGGAAATGGGAGATGGAGAGCGGCTTGGCAACTCCCCATCTCCCATTTCCCTACAGGCGCTGGCTGACGCGCGGCAGCCACTCGGAACGCCACGCCGCGAAGCGGCTCTCGCGGATAGCCTCGCGCATCTGGCCCATCAGCCAGAGGTAGAACGCCAGGTTCTGGATCGAGGCGATCTCCATGAACAGCGGCTCGTTGGCGATCGTCAGGTGCCGGAGGTAGGCCTTGGTGAACGTCTGCGCCGCGTAGTGGTCGAGCCCCGGATCGATGGGCTCGAAGCAGGTCTTCCACTTCGCGTTGCGGATGTTGACGATGCCCTCCGTGGTGAAGAGCATCCCGTTGCGGGCGTTGCGCGTCGGCATCACGCAGTCGAACATGTCGATTCCGCGTGCGACGTTCTCGATCAGATTGGCCGGCGTGCCGACGCCCATCAGGTAGCGCGGTTTTTCGGGCGGCAGTTCCTCCGTCACCACCTCCACGATGGCGTACATGACCTCAGCGGCTTCGCCCACGGAAAGCCCGCCGATGGCGTAGCCGGGCGTGTCGAGGTCCACGAGCGCCCGCGCCGACTCGCGGCGCAGGGCGGGGTAGACGGCGCCCTGCACAATGGGGAAGAGCGCCTGCGCATGGCCGTAGAGCGGCTCCGTCGCGTTCGCGCGGTCCAGGCAGCGCTGCGCCCACCGCACCGTCCGGGCGTTCGACTCGCGGGCGTAGGCCTCCGAGACATCGGCGGGCGGGCACTCGTCGAGCACCATCATGATGTCCGAGCCGATGGCGCGCTGCATGTCCACCACGCTCTCAGGCGTGAAGGTATGGGCGCTGCCATCGAGGTGGCTCTGGAAGCGGACGCCGTCCTCGCTCAGGTCGCGCAACTCGGCGAGCGAGAAGACCTGGAAGCCGCCCGAGTCGGTGAGGAGCGGGCCGTCCCAGGCCATGAAGCGGTGGAGGCCACCCCCTGCCCGGAGGATCTCGGCGCCGGGCCGCAGGTAGAGGTGGTACGTGTTGCCGAGGATGATCTGCGCCCTCACGTCCTCGACGAGCTCGCGCTGCTCGACGGCCTTGACGCTGCCGAGCGTCCCGACCGGCATGAACACGGGCGTCTCGATCGATCCGTGGTCCGTGTCGAGCCGCCCGAGGCGAGCGTTCGTATCAGCGTCTTCGTGGAGGAGAGACAACGGCACAGGCAGCGTGGTAGATGAACGGCGGGGCCGAAACTACGTGCTCGCAGCGCCGACCGATTCGGCCCCTCCTGCGAAGTTGCGCCGACTTCTTCAAGCACGCTGGACTAGGCAGCCCGAATCAGGGGCTCCGCTGACTCGACCTCCAAATGCTCAGCGAGGTGAGCCTCCAGGCGGTCAAGAGCATCTGGGGCGAGGCCGAGGACGACGGGGCCGGACGTGGTGCGGAGTAGCAGCAGTTCGTCCGGCAGCCGGTTTACGAAGGCCTGCGTCGCCGCATAGCGCCGCCAGTGCCGGTGACAGGCGTCGGCGGTGATGCGCTCCGTGCATTCGAT